>NZ_JBIUHC010000110.1:0-34247 GCF_044627735.1 Cupriavidus sp. CuC1
GTTTACAGGCGAAAAAACGGGTCCCGGCTGAAAGACGGGACCCGTTTTGCGTTTCAACAGATTTTGTTAACGGCTAGCGGCATGCGGCCGGTTGGGCTGCGAACGCCATCGTGGGACTTCAGCCCGTCCACGCTGCAGATCGAGAAAGAGATGGGGCTTCTCTACGACTCATCGCTGATGGCGGACGACGACTGCTACGAGCTGATGCTAGACGGGGCGCCCACAGGCATCGTCGAGCTTCCGGTGGAGTGGGTCCGTGATGATGCAGTCTATTTCATGATGAACCGCTTTCAGGCGCTGCGGCCGTACACGCCGCCCACCGACGTCTACGACATCTTCCGCCGCGAGTTCGACGCTGCGTACGAAGAAGGCGGCATCTTCCAGCTCACGGCCCACCCACACGTGATCGGCTATCGCTCACGCATTTGGATCCTTGAGGAACTGATCCGGCATGCGCAGTCGCGCGGCGACGTCTGGTTCGCAACCCACGCCGAAGTGGCGGCCTGGGCCAAGGCGCACGCCGCCTGACAACCGAAGGAATCAACAGAATGGCAGTGACACCCGAACACAACCCGGCCGTTCAATGGCTGGGCGAGCAGCGCGGCGCCATGCTCGCGCTCCTGGAGGAACTCGTGAACATCGACTCCGGCAGCTATGACAAAGCCGGTGTCGACGCGGTCGGTGTGGGGCTTCAGAGCTTTTTCGGAGACCACGGCATGCCCGTCACTTGGCATCGGATAGAGGACTTTGGCGACGCCTTCACCGTTCAGGTTGGCGCGCCCGAGCCCCCGAGCAAGACGATCCTGCTCATGGGCCACCGCGACACGGTGTTCCCCAAAGGTGAGGTGGCGCGCCGGCCTTTCAAAATCGTCGGCTCCCGCGCATATGGTCCGGGGGTGGCGGACATGAAGGCCGGCCTCGTCATGAACGCCTTCGTTCTCGCCGCGTACCACCGGTTTGGCGGCGCACCCGGGCCGCTTGTCGGCTTGTTCACGGGAGACGAGGAAATCGCGTCTGGCGCGGCCTCCCGCGCAGTCATAACGCAAACGGCGCGCGGAGCGCGCGCGGTCTTCAACGCGGAGCCGGGCCGCCCTTCGGGCAATGTCGTGACTGGCCGCAAGGGCGGTGTGTTCATGCGGATGGAAGTCTTCGGCAAGGCCGCCCATTCTGGCGGCAACTTCCAGGCAGGTATTAACGCGAATGGCGAACTTGCGCACAAGATTGTCGCCCTGCACGACATCACAGACCTGCCTCGAGGCATGACGGTCAACGTGGGCCTGGTGGCTGGGGGCCAGTCGGTGAACACGACCTCGCCCTACGCCGAAGCGCAGATTGACCTTCGGTATGTCACGCCGGCAGATCGGGCAGAAGCCATGCAGCGCATTGAGACGATCGCCGCAAACACAACAGTGCCAGGCGCCTCCTCCCGTCTGGAGATCAGAGGCGAGTTCAATGCGTTCGTTCAGGATGAGGGATCGAAGGCGCTCTTTGAAATCTATAAAAGTGCCCTGCAAGATATAGGAATGACCGTCCAAGGCGAGTTCTCAGGCGGTTGTGCTGATTCTGGCTTGACGGCGAGCCTTGGATGCCCAACGCTATGTGGAGTTGGACCGGTCGGTGGGATGTTTCATTCGCCGGAGGAGTATATGGAGATCGAGACATTGGTGCCGCGCGCCCAGGGCTTGGCACTCGCGATTGCGCGGCTCGAGAAGGTCGTTCCCGATAGCCGTTCCGTGTATCCGAATTAAGGGGGAATATCCCTCACCGTATGCCTTTGCCTAGACTTCCAACCGGTGCGCCCGCTTGTGCAGGTTGCTCGCATCCTGGCTGAATTGCCGAGACGCAGGAGCTCATATGCCGGAGGACCTGCCGAATCGTCTCGCGCGGGTAGGCGCGCGCCTGCCGCGACGGTCGGCGCCGTCACGGCCGCAGCGGGCATCTCCAACGGCCCAAATCCTGCATGTCGGTCTCCAGCGTGATGTGATGCCCCTGCGATTCGCACCCCAACTCACGGCCTTGGGCGCGGCGCGGACTGTCCTGTGGCGCGCGGCGTATGCGGTACAGTGGTAGTACACCGACCGGTTCTCACAAACTTCGCTCAGTTACGCTTTACCCTCTGTCGTCTTGTCGGTGAGTCTCTCGGCCATCAGGAAGCCATCGGCAGCGATGCTCAGCGTAGCGTGATGGTGGAGTCCGCGCCAGCCTCGGCCTTCGTAATGACCAAGACCGAGTTCTTGTTTCAAGTCCTGGTAATCGCGCTCAATGCGCCAACGCATTTTGGTTACGAAGACCAGTTGCTCAATCTGTGCATCGGCTGGCGCCGTGGACGCATAAGCGCATCGTGCACATCCTCCTCAAACTCGTTGTTCTCCTAGTAGAATTCTTCGTCCACGCTGGCAACTGACCGGACCACGGAAACAGCGCTTCCGCTAGATGCTTTAGCGTTTGATTTCCGTACTCGTCGTGAATGAACACCTGCACGGTACTACGCCCGAGGCTCTTGTGGATCCAATCTTCGAGTTCAACTGAAACCTTCCCGCCTTCCCTGATGTGCCGCATCAGGGGCTGCAAGTTTCCGCATGCGCTGTTGCGCGGGCGAGCCGTCGAAAACCGAAGCTACGGCATCTCGAGTGCCCGCGCCCAGCCTGTTAGCCTTCGGAATTGGGATGGTCCATGACTTTCCGGTCCGCTTTACCCGATTTGCATCGACGTGAACAAACGTTTCGCCCGATTCAATGAAATGGGCGCCGAGGATGACGGGCAGTGAATGATTCGTCCAATAGTCGAGATGTGTGAGCTTCCCGCGAAAAATGTAAGCGTCGTCGGTTTCGGTGAAGTGGCTTGGACCGGTTCTGATCTGGACGGCAATCAGCTTGCCCGTTGGTTGCTCGTCCACTAGCTCGATATGGGCGTCGATTCCCATGTCGATCACCGGTTGCTCGCGAAAAATCCAGCCAAGCTCTTTGAGGACGATCTGCTGGACTGCGTTAACGCCTATTTGTTCAGTTGCATCGAATCGCGCCATACGTCCCTCCCGCGTATGCTTTTTGTGCTTGCAGAGCCCAAGCTAAACGCCACTTCGACGTCATTTCTTGACTAGCCACTGCGGATTGTGGCGGCGTTCCATACCGTCCGCAACTTGTTGCGGTTGCGGGCGAAGCCCTTTAGATAGCACTGTGGGACGTAATGATGTTTGCGGGCTTGACCGCCAGCGCCCCGTTCAAGATGCCTTCGCCAGGGGCTCGCCGACGGTCGCGAGAATTGCAATCGACTCAATCGCAACGCCCCTCTTCGTCAAACGCAACGGCCACCACGTGGCGACAGCGTTGGGAAAAAGCAACAGGCCGAGGTACGTATTTGAACTTAATCTCAGTGCCAGCCGGCCTCGCGCGGCACGGTTGCCCGTTCCGTTAGCAGCATGGGCGAGAGTTCGGCCAGCGTCGGCGCCGGCGCGCGCGGGGGCATGGTGGGTCCTGTTGGGCTGTGCTTCCCTTGTAGTCTGGCCAGCCGGCGGGCGCCAGAGGGCGCAGTCCGACATGCCGTCGGCGAGGACAAAAAAATGCCCGCGACCGGGAAGTGGCGCGGGCATCGTGAAGAAGGGACGGGCAAACGGGTGGGCCGCCCCAAACCAATGTAGTCGTGCTACGCCCTGATGAACAGCATACGGAAGGATGAGGTTTCCGCCGCATATTCCGCATTGCGAAAAGCCCGATGGCTTGAAAATGTGTGCCCGCAAAAAAGAAGGCGCGATTGGTGTCGCGCCTCTAGGTGCCGGGATTCATACACGGGGAGCGTAGAACCGGGGAGAGGCAATAGCCTCTAGGAACAATCTATTCGAAAGTGGAAAAGAGAGCAATTTCCACGAAATAACATCAGATTTAACAAAAATATCACAGCATCCGACCGACGGGGGCCAGCGGAGGGAGTTGGGCACCTGCGTTTAGTGTGCGGCTCACGGGAAGGCAGATGATGAAAGCGTGGCATGCGCTTTGCTTTGCAATAGACAGGACCGGGGCATCGAATTTGGCATCGAATAGGGGCTTGGGTACTTCGCAAGCTATTCTGGAGGTCGCCATTAAACCAGTGATCCACCACTTTCACTCCAACCCACCGCACCATGGTATGCGGTACTACCTTGCGATTGCGGTCTGGCTGCTGGTGCCGGCGCTAGCCTACCTAGTGTGGGGGGTGATTTCGGCAAGCCTGTGAGGTAGCGAGTGTTGCAAGTAGTAAGCCGGATATACAAAAAGATCCCTAGTTGTCACACTTGCCGAGTTGGCTAGCGGCGCTAGATTTAATGGGAGTAGCTGCATCACAGCGGAGCTACATCATGTTGCGGGTATCGGTGCTATTTCTAATTCTTCTGGCCTTGCGAGCGTTTTACTTGCATCGACACGTTGCGATCATGGTATTGGTTCGACGCGACTCGTCGGGATGGTTCAGTCACGAGCTGCGCCGGCGCGTTTTATTGGTGGCAGTTCCCGGACACATTTCCACGTACCCCGTTCCGAGAGAGGAGCGCGTCCGTGTCGTTCGGATGGCCGGACTGGTTCTATGGCACAAGGAACTCAGCATTGCGCTGCCGAACGAGGCATGCTCGCATCTAGGCGATATTTCTCCGCAGGAGTTCGATACCCGCTTTCCCAGTTGGCTGCAATTGGGTCCTCCGAGGCAGGGAGCTTAGTGCGCGCCTGCATACGATGGGAGCCAGAAGGGCGTCGCCAGTACCAGGCGCTATTCGGAGAATGTCACGCCTTCTCTTTGATGGTCTGCGGCGCCGGCTCTGCCGCCATCCGCTCTGCTGGATAGGGCCGCATGAAGCTGCACGCCAGATCCGGATCCCGGCATGTCAGCCAGTCATCCCATTCCGACCGCGGCACGATCACAATCATCCGTTTTTCTTTGCCCGGCGCATGGAAGCGATTCATCAGCGGGTGCTTGTCTGAGTTTACCGTCAGCATGGTGAAGCTGAATACCTCGGCACCGGCCTCGCGCGGCCAGGCCCGCCATAGCCCCGCAATCGCGAAATCGGGTTCGTCCCTTAGCCAGATCCGCCAGCGGACCGACTTGGCGCCGCCCTCATAGTTGGCTTCGTAAAAGCTGGTAGCCGGCACGAGACAGAACAGACCGTTCGCCCACGCGCCGGCGAATGATCGCTTCTCGCGAATCGTCTCGGATCGCGCATTGGTTGTCTCGAATTTCTTTACGCCCGGCTGAATGCGGGATTTCGGGATCATGCCGAAGGTGCCTATCAAAGCTTGGCGTTTGCCATCCTGATTTGCTCGGATGATCGGTGCAGCATAGTCTGACCAGGTCTCTGGCGGATAGCCGAGCGGCGGCGGCTCGACGCCGTAGACGTCGCGCAGCAGCGGGCGTTGCACCGGGGCGTAGTTATTGCACATGCTCATCTCCAGGCAGGGACGTGAGTGGCAACACCCGGCGCGTTTTTTCCGAGACGCGCCGGTGCTTGTCCTGCGCATCTTGCCACGTCGTCGAGGTGAATATCTTGTCGATCCCGCCGTCGCGGCGCCAGCGGTGCGGCTCGTGCGGCCACGGGGTCTCGAAGAACGAGCGCGCCGTGGTCGCTGACCTCGCCCGGCGTCGGCACGCGCCAGCGTGGCGCATTGTGCCTGTCGACGCGGGCTTTCGCCTCTTCGATCGTCAGTCGATGCCGAGGGAGCGCGGCCGACGGCCTTCTCCTTCTTCTGTTCCTCTTCGCAAGCGCGCACGCATCGGCACCATTGGCGTGCGCGCATGCCTCGTGCCGGTGCAGTCCCGCCCGCCCATCGCCTCGGTCCGCTGTCGCTCGACCACGGCCCACGCGTCCGCGCGCCCCCGCAGCCCCGTTTTCCCTAAGTAAAAACTCGGATATGCGCGGTCATGCGCTCGGTGGCATAAATGTTGCGAATGACAATGCGATCTAAGTGTATCGCACTGCGATATATGAAGAGTGCAGTATTCCGGGTCGCACGGCCCGGACTTCGACCCCCCCACGCCAGAGAGGCCCGCATGCAAAGAGGTTCCCCGCTGTTTACCCCGGCTCTGCCGTTCATGAATGCGCCCGCCGCGCGCCAGCGTCCGGATCTGCCGGCGCTGGCCACCGTCATCGGCATTCCGTTCGACTGCGGCACGCACGCTTTCCGCATCGGCTCCCGGCAAGGGCCCGACGCCATCCGCGAGCAGTCACGCCTGCTGCGTCCGTATGACGTGGCGCCGTCCGGCGACATCGACAATGCGTTCGACTTCCTGCGCCTGACCGACCTTGGCAACGTGGCGTGCACGCCCGGCGACGTCGATACGTCGTTCCCACTGATCGAGGCGGCGATCGACCAGGTGCAGCGCACCGGCGCGATGACCGTCACGATAGGTGGCGACGGCGCTGTCAGCCTGCCGCAGATGCGCGCCGTGGCAAGGCACCATCCCGACCTTGCGGTGCTGCATTTCGACGCGCATACCGACACCTATGACATCGGCGGCTACAACACGGCCACCACGTTTACGCGCGCGGCCGAAGAGAGGCTGGTCGACACGGCCAACAGCTTCCACGTGGGCACGCGCGGCCTCACGTTCATGTCCGGCGTGATCCCGTTCGGCCGCTCGGTCGGCTACAACTTGGTGCCGTTCGGCGAATTCGCGCCACACCAGGACGATGTGCTCGCGCGCATCCGCGAGCAGGTGGGCAGCCGCCCCGTGTACCTGTGCTTCGACATGGACCTGTTTGACCCGTCGTGCGCGCCCGGAGTCTGCACGCCCGAATGGGGCGGCCTGACCGCGCGCGAGGGGCTGAACTTGCTGCGCGCGCTGCGCGGGCTCAACTTCGTCGCCTTCGATGTCAACACCGTCTCGCCGCCGCACGACGTGGGCGGCATGACAGCCTTCCTCGCCGCCACCGTGATGCAGGAGTTCCTTTGCCTCGCCGCGGAGACGGTGCGCGCGTTTCCCCTGCGCTTCGCCCACCTGAACCGCTGACTTCACCGATCCCATTGCCCCGTCCGGAGAACGAAATGAAACTGACCGCAGGAATTTCCGCCATCGTGTTGTGCGCCACTGTCTGGTGCGGTGTGTCGCAGGCCCGCACGCTCGACGAGATCAAGGCGAGCAAGACCATCAGCATCGTCACGACGGCCGCCAGCCCGCCCCATGGCTTCATGGACCCCGCCAGCGGCACGCTCAAAGGCGTGATGGTCGAGGTGGCGCAGGGCGTGGGCAAGCGCCTGGGCGTGGAAGTCAAGCTGAGCGACGTGCCGTTCGCCGGCCTGATTCCCACGCTCACGTCGGGCCGTGCGGACCTGATGTCCGCGCCGCTGTTCATCACCGAGGAGCGTGCCAAGGCCGTGTCGTTCTCGACCCCGATCTACGGCTGGGGCGAGGGCGTGGTCGTCAGCGACAAGACCGACAAGAAGTACGCCAGGTTCGATGAACTCAAGGGCGCGAAGGTTGGCGCCCTTGTCGACAGCGTGCAGTTCGCCATGATGAAGGACTTGCCCGGGACGCAGGTCTCGACCTACCAGGACTACCCGACCCTGTTGACCGACGTGCGCGTCGGCCGCATCGACCTGGGCATCGTCGATCCGCCCAGCATCGCATACCAGATCAAATCGAAGGGCATTCCCGGCGTGCATATCGACGAGAGCTACAAGCCGATCAAGCGATGGCTTGTGGGCATGGCGGTGCAGAAGGACAACGCTGCGCTGCTGGCGTCGGTCAACGCCGCCCTTCAGGACATGGAGAAGAGCGGCGAGATCGCCGCGATCCTCAGGAAATGGGGTATCGGCAACATAGCCGGCAACCTCGCCGCAAAGTAGCGCCGAACGCGCCGGGGCAGGCGTCCCGGCTCTCCCAACCGCATCGACTGGAGTTCGACCGTGGAGCTGGCCACCCTGAAGATGTACCTGTTTCCGCTCGCCGAAGGGGCGACGGCGACGATCGCCCTGTTCTTTCCGACCGCGTTCTTCGCGGTCGCGCTTGGCCTCGTCATCTGTTTCTGCCGCATGTCTTCCAACGGGCTGCTCCGCGGCGCGGCCAAGGGCTACATCGAGATCATTCGCGGCACGCCGCTGCTGGTGCAGCTGTTCTTCATCTACTACGGCATGCCCGAGATCGGCATCGTGCTGCCCGGGTTCCTGGCCGGCGTGATCGGGCTGACGATCAACCTGTCGGCCTACCTGGCGGAGCTGTTCCGGGGCGGCATCCAGTCCGTCGACGCGGGCCAGTACGAAGCCGCCCGCGCGCTGGGCCTGACCAAACTGCAGCGATTGCGCGCCGTGATCCTGCCGCAGGCCGGGAGGATGATCTTTCCCGCGCTCGGCAACTACGCGCTGGTCCTGGTCAAGGAGAGCTCACTGGTGGCCGTGATCAGCGTCTACGAGCTGATGCGAGCGGGCGAGATGCTGGCGGGCGCGACGTTCAAGTCGCTGCTCGTATACAGCCTGGTCGGCGCGGTCTATTTCCTGCTGTGCAGCGTGGTGTCCGGCGTGTTCCGCTGGGGCGAGCGGCGCCTCGCGGTGCCGGGCTACTGGGACGGCGCGGCGGGCCACGATCATCTGTCCAAGGCATGAGGCGAACCGACATGACGACAATGCAGGCTGGCCCGGATACAGGCGCGGACATTATCCGCATGACCAATGTTTCCAAGTGGTATGGCGACTTCAAGGTGCTGGACGGCGTCACGCTGAACGCGCGGGCCGGCGAGAAGGTGATCCTGTGCGGACCGTCCGGGTCGGGCAAGTCCACCACGATCCGGCTGATCAACCGGCTGGAGGAACACCAGGAAGGCGAAATCCTGGTCGACGGCATGGCGATGAACGACGGCACCGGTAACATCGAGCGCATTCGCGCAGAGGTCGGCATGGTGTTTCAGCACTTCAACCTGTTTCCGCACCTGAGCGTGCTGCAGAACTGCACGCTCGCGCCGATGATAGTGAAGAAGGTGCCAAGGCGCGAGGCCGAGGAGCGCGCGATGCGCTATCTCGAGCGGGTGAAGATCCCGCAGCATGCCGACAAGTATCCGGGCCAGCTGTCGGGCGGCCAGAAGCAGCGCGTGGCGATCGCGCGCAGCCTGTGCATGCAGCCCAGGATCATGCTGTTCGACGAGCCGACGTCTGCGCTCGACCCCGAAATGGTCAAGGAAGTGCTGGACACCATGATCGCGCTTGCGGACGACGGCATGACCATGATCTGCGTCACGCACGAGATGGGTTTCGCGCGGCAGGTGGGGGATCGCGTGATCTTCATGGACAAGGGGCGCGTGGTCGAATCGGCGCCGCCCGCAGACTTCTTCCGGGCGCCGGCCACCGCGCGAGCGAGGGAGTTCCTGGGCCAGATCCTGCACGGCCAATAGCCGGCGCCCGGCCCGCCACGTTGGCGAGCCGCCGGCGTACCATTAACATGCGGAGTTTCCCTTGCCTATCAAGCCTTCCATGACAGACCAAATCAGCCCGGACGAGTCGCCGGAGGAATCGCGCCTGTTCGTCACCTCGCTCGCACGCGGCCTCCACGTGCTGGCGGCCTTCTGGGAGGGCAAGCCGTCGATGAACCTGGCGGAGCTTGCCGAAGCCACCGGCATGACCAAGAGCGCCGTGCAGCGGTTCACGCACACGTTGCTGGCGATCGGCTACCTGAAGAAGGATCCGCTCACCAAGGAATACGCGCTGGCGCCGCGGTCGCTCGAAGTGGGGCTGCGTTACCTGCAGACCAGCGCGCTGCTGAGCTCGGCCACACCCTATCTCCACGCGCTGGTCCGTACCTGCGAGGAGACCACCACGCTGTCCGAGCGCGATGGCCTGCACATGACGTACATCTCGCGTTTCCCGACTCACAAGGAGATGTTCGTCAACATGCCGCTCGGCATGCGCATTCCCATGTACTGCACGGCCGGGGGGCGGGCGATCATGTCGCACCTGGACCCGAAGGAGGTGACGGAAATCCTCGAGCAGAGCGATCGGGTGGCCTACACCACGACCACCATGACGCGCATCGCCGAGATCCGCAACGCGATTGCCCAGGCGCGCGAGGACGGCTTTGCGTCGACGAACGGCGAATACTACACCGGCGATATCACCATCAGCGCCGCGATTCTCGGGCCGACCGGGCTGCCGCTCGGCGCGGTGAACGTATCGGCGCCGTCGAGCCGCTGGTCGTTCGAGGACGCGTGTGCGGGGCTGGGTCCGCAGGTGGTCGCGGCCGCGCGCGCGATCGGCTCGAGCAGCGCGGTGAAACAGCTGCGCAGGAAAGGCAAATCCGGCGGCGCGTGAGCGGCGTGCGGCCCGGCCGCGCGTTTTCATCCCAGCGCCGCCAGCGGGTGGGGCTCGCGCGGCCACAGGTTCTCGAAGAACGGGAGCACCACGGCATCGCTGACCTCGCCCGGCCTGCAGCCGCCAGCGCTGCGCATTGTCCTTGTGTTGAGGACCGTTAATTCTGCGAATGGCGCCCACTAATTCTGCGAATGTGGCGTTCGGCCAAGCTGGATCGGTACAGCGAGGCGGAAGGACGGACTTTGTCCCGCTGACGCTCGCGCGCCCTCAATGAGGTAAGCTCTAGCGCGCAGATTATCGTTTGGCTGCGGATCGCGCAAATGCCCCTTATTTCTAGGATCTTTCACTAGCCAATACGCATGGCTCGACCGAAGGGACATCCCTGCCCCGCTACCCCTCGCCATTCGCAAGCTACGAAGCGCTTGCCCACCATCACGCAGCAGGCATTCACGCATTCGCAGAATTACCGGTCCGCCGATCCACATTCGCGGAATTTGTGGTCCTGCGCGTGAAAGGCCGTTGCCTCTACGCAACGGCACAAATCGCTCTAAATCAACATATTTTCCTTACAAATCAATGCATTATGCCCGTGTGATGTGTGATTGCTCGCAGATATAGTGGGCGCCGCTCGCAGAATTAATGATCCTCAACACGCGGATCGGATTGGGAAAGCCGGGCCGCGGTGCTGGCCAGCGCCTCGGCGCACTGGCTGCGCCATACCGCGGGGTCGCACATGACCGACCAGCAGGTGGACCTGCGCTTTGTGCGGGACAATTTCGGGCACGCGTCCATCTCGACCACCAGCGCTTACCTGCATACGGAAGACGATGCGCGGCACCAGGCCACGCAGGAGCGTCACCGGATTGGGTGGAAGCGCCCCATCCTGCTGAGCCCTCCTTTCGTGGTCTAAGGGAAGGTGCTGGCGATTAATTGCATTTTCGCCGGGTCGCCAGCCCCAAAATGCATGTCCGCCGCGCACGGAGCTGCCCCGCGCTCTCGCTGTGACCTACCGCGCTGGCTCAATCTCCCTAGAAACCCAGTTCGAATGCCGTGAAGCAATCCCGGCGGGCCTGGTCAACATCTCGCCCGCCCAAAAGCACGTCGTATAAACCAGTTTGCAAAAGGCTCGCATGTCGACTGGCTCCTCTGCCATGCCGCTCCGCAGCTGGTGCAGCGAAACGGCTGCAGTTCGGATACCGTCTCGCACCTGAGCCGGCGCCGCACGGGTAGGTCCAGCGGCTGCATGCCTTCATGCCCATGCGCCCTGCGCGGTTCCCGAAGCAGTTCATTGCAGGCCTGGCAAGGCGCCGGGCAATCGGCCGCCGGACCGGATTGCCGGCCAGGGCTGCGCTGCGGCTCTCCGTCGCACATCGAATCGGGCGCGAACGCCGTCATGCGCCGGGACAGTGCCCAGTACAGGACGCGCAGTTCTGCCCGATCGCTGCGCAGCGCGGCGGATCCGCAGAGATCGAGGTGATGCCGGGCCGCGACGCCCAGTTCCACCGCCGCGGCAAGCCCGACAATCTGCAGCTCCCCGGCGGCCCTCAGGATCAGGTCATCGAAGAACCTGGCCAGGTGTTCGTAGTACGCCGGGCCACCGGGAAGCGCGCCTTTGGATACCGTCAGAACGGCCTTGCGGCTCAGGGCGCGGACTTCTTTTCGTAGCGCATTCAACTTGGACAACATACCAATCCCGGCTTCAAAGAGGGTTGACGCATCACTTTTGCGCAGCGGACTGCGTCATTCCCGCGTCCCTGCTTCGGCGTCGACGAGCCCAAGGCCTGATCCGGCGCATCCCAAGCGCGGGTTTTAATATATGTACAGTTTATCGATTTTTGTGTACTTTACCAATATTCCAAACCAAGCAGACCGGGCATGAACCGGGTGAGGAGACATGGGCGTATGCAGATCGATCTGAGCAACAAGCGAGTCATTGTCACCGGCGCGTCGCGCGGCATCGGCCGCGCCATCGCGCGCGCCTTCGCCGCCGAAGGCGCGCGCGTGGCCATTTGCGCGCGCAGCGAAACCGACGTAAAGGCTGCGGGAGCCGATCTGAGCTCCCGCGGTGCGCAGGACGTCATTGCCCATGTGGTCGACGTCACCGACACAGTGGGCGTGAAACGCTTCGTCGAGCACATTGCCGCGCAGTGGGGCGGGGTCGATGTACTGGTGAACAATGCCGGCCAAGGCCGCGGCGGCAACCTGGATACCTTGACGCCCGAGCAGATCCTCGAGCACGCCAACGTCTTGCAGATGGGGCATTTCCGCTTCGTGCAGGCGGTGGTGCCGCATATGCGCAAGCAGCGCTGGGGTCGCATCATCGAGATCAATGCGCTGGCGGGCGTGATGCCGACGCCCGACGGCATCCCCTCGGTGGTCAATCGCGCGGCGTGCATCGCCATGTCGAAATCCCTGGGCATGTCCCTGGCCAAGGACAACATCCTGGTCAACACCCTGAACATGGGCTGGATCGATACGGGCCAATGGGATCGCCACTTCAAGGAAATGCCGGCCGGCTGCACCCGCGAGGAGTTCGATGCGATGGTGTTGAAGGTGGTGCCGATCGGCCGCTTCGGCAAGCCAGAGGACGTGGCCGGGATGGCGCTGTTTCTGTCGAGCGAGTACGCAAGCTTCATTAGCGCGGCGTCCATCGAGATCGCCGGCGGCATGGGCGGGCAGATCGCCTACTACCCCACGCTCAAGCGTGATTTCC
Organism: Cupriavidus sp. CuC1; assembly: GCF_044627735.1. Taxonomy (NCBI): domain Bacteria; kingdom Pseudomonadati; phylum Pseudomonadota; class Betaproteobacteria; order Burkholderiales; family Burkholderiaceae; genus Cupriavidus; species Cupriavidus sp. CuC1. The sequence continues at coordinate 12,967 of NZ_JBIUHC010000110.1, forward strand.
ACGAAGCCGTGCGGCTGCGTGAAGAAGCGAACGCCGGGCAGCCGGCCTGAACGCGGCAAACCCGCCCCTTCCCTGGCTGACAGGAGATCGCCATGGATCTGCGCAAGCAGGTAGCCATCGTCACCGGCGCGTCGTCCGGCATCGGCCAGGCCATCGCGCGGGAGCTTAGCGCCGCGGGTGCCAGCCTGGTCATCACGGCCCGGCGCGAGGATCGCCTGGCCGCGTTATCGGCCAGCCTGCACGGCCCCAGCGTCCGGCTGTGCGCCGCCATCGAGGACCCGGGCACGCCGCAGGCGCTGCTGGACCTGGCCATGGCGGAGTTCGGCCGCGCCGACGTGTTGGTCAATAACGCCGGGATGTTCGTGGCGGGATCGCTGGACACCATCGACCTGGATGACGTGGCGCGGATGACGCGGGTGAACTTCGACGCCGTGGTGCGCGCCTCTTACCTGTTCGCGCGCGCTTTCAAACGCCAGGGCTCGGGCGCCATCATCGTTGTGTCCAGCATCGGCGCCTACCTCAGCTCCTCTTCCGTAGGCGCCTACTGCGGCCTGAAGCACGCGCTGGAAGTGTTCACCTCGGCCTTGCGCGTGGAGTTGAAAGGCTCCGGCGTACGGATCGGGACGATTGCGCCAGGCACTACGGAGACCGAGATCTTCGATCGCCTGCGCGCCAGCGGCCAGGCCGTGCGCGCCGATCAGACGCCGCCGCTCGATCCCGCCGACGTGGCCGCCGCCGTGCGTTTCATGCTGACCCAGCCCGAGCGCGCCAACGTGGCGCGGCTGCTGCTGGTTTCCTCGGCGGAGTCGGTATGAATGCCGGCGTACAACAGCCGGCTGCCCACCCGGAACGGACCGCCGCGGAAGCGCCTGCCCCGGCCCCGTCGAGCCAGCCCTACCCGTCCGCCCGTTATGCCTGGTACGTGATTGGCGTGCTGTTTGCAGTCACGCTGCTATCGCAGCTCGACCGCCAGCTTCCCGCGCTGGTGGTACGCCCGCTGCGCCGGGAGTTCGGCATTTCCGACACTGCCTTCAGCCTGCTGCAGGGCTATGCCTTCGCGGTCTTCTACACGCTCGCCGGGCTGCCGTTGGGGCGGCTGGTCGACCGGGGCAACCGCCGCAACCTGATCTTCATCGGGCTGCTGTTCTGGGGCGGCGCTACCGCGCTATTTGCCTTTGGCCAGACCTATCACCAGTTGCTGCTGGCGCGCGTCGGCGTGGGCATTGGCGAAGCCGTGCTGGCGCCCGCCGCGTACTCCCTGATTGCCGACTGCGTGGCACCAGCACGGCGCGGGCGTGCGCTGGCGGTGTACTACGTGTCCATCGCCATCGGTTCGGGCGCCTCGCTGCTGCTTGGCGGGTGGCTGCTGGCCGCCATTCCGGCGCAGGGGATGGCGCTTGGACCGCTCGGCGCCATGCCGGCGTGGCGCGTGGCCTTCCTGGCCGCCGCCGCACCTGCCGTACCGCTGGCGATCTTGCTGCTGCTGTCGGTGCGCGAACCCGCGCGCCGCGAGGACCATGCTCTGCACGTCACCGCCGAGGTGTCCACGGTGGCTGATTTCGTGTGCCACTTGCGCCAGCACGCCAGCACCTTCTCGCGCGTGCTGACCTATCCCGCCCTGCTCTCCATCATCGGTTACGGCGCGCTCGCGTGGGCGCCTGCATTGTTCGAGCGCAGCTTTGGCATGCCGCCCGCGCGCTCGGGCCCCGTACTGGGCATCATCGTCGCGGCAGCGGGTGCGGCGGGCACGCTGGCCAGCGGATTCCTGAGCGACTCGTGGACGCGCCGCGGCATGCCGGCCGCGCGTTTGCGCGTGGCGCTGGCGGGTGCGGCGCTGTTTACCGTGCCATCGGTGCTGTGGCCGTTGATGCCGGCCCCGGCATCGGCCTTCGCGCTGTTGTTCCTGGCCGTGCTGGGGCTTGGCCTTGCGCAATCCGCTGCGCCGCCGTCCATCCAGGCCGTGGTGCCCAATCGCATGCGGGGCCGGGCCATTGCGGTCTATCTGCTGCTCGCGGGCCTGTTGGGGATCGGACTTGGGCCGACGGCCGTGGCCCTGGTTACCGACCACGTCTTCCACGACGATGCGGCCTTGCGTTATTCGCTGGCGTTGACAGCTGCGCCGTCGGCGCTGTTCGGCCTGTGGCTGATTGGGTCGGGCCTGCGGCCGTACGCGCGCACCTGCGCCGCGCTGCAGTCCGCCGGCTGAGCGGGCCGCAGCCGCTGGCCGCCCCGGCCCTTAACCGGGCCTGCCGAGGCGGCCCGTCGCCCGGTACTCGGACAGCACGCGTCTTGGGCCAATGGTGTTGCGCAGCACGCCGATGCCCTCGATCTGCGCCTCCACCACGTCGCCGGACTGCAGGAATCGGCCGTCTTCCAGCCCCACGCCGCAGGTGGATCCGGTGAACACTAGATCGCCCGGGCGCAATGCGATGCGCGCGTCGACATAGTTCAGCAGTTCGTCGAGCGGGAAGATCATCTGATCTGTGTTGTCGTGCTGGCGCTGCTCGCCGTTGATGCGCAGGCTCAACGTCACGGCCGGCTGGCCGGCGCCACCGAACTCATCCAGCGTAGTGATCCACGGGCCGATCGGCGCGGTGCGGTCCAGCGCCTTTTGCGTGAATAAGTCGAGCGAGCCAAGCTGCTTGCCCGCATCGCGCGCGCTGATATCGTTGCCCACCGTATAGCCGAGCAGGCACGCGCTGGCCTGCGGCTCGTCGCCCAGCGCGCGCGCCACCACGGCGACCAGCTCGACTTCATAGTCGAGCTGCTGCGTCACGGCGGGATACTGGATCTCGCCGCCGGGCGGCACGATGGCCGAGGCCGGCTTGATATAGGCGATGGTATGCGGCGGCGGCTGCGTGCGGCCTAGCCGGGTCAGGTGCGTGAGGTAGTTCATGCCCACGCCGAACACGCGCGCGCCGGGCTGGACCGGCGCACACAGCTGCAGCGACGCGAGTGGCAGGCTGCCGCCGCGCAGCTCCAGCGCTGCCTGCCCATGCCGCGCCACCGCTGGCGCCCATAGCGCAAAGGGCGCGCCTACGCGTTGCACGCTTTGCAGGTCGTCGGCCACCCGCCCCCAGAACACCTCACCCTGCCTGTCGCGCACGCGTGCCAGCTTCATGGTTCAAGCCACCCGCTGCAGGCCGGCCAGCACGGCCAGGCCATCGTCGTCCAGCACCTCTTCGGGCGCGCGCACGCTGGGCCCAAGGATGGGACCCACCAGTTCATGCCCCCAGGTGCTGAGCTTCTCCGGATTCAGCTCGAAGCCGTCCTCGTGCCAGGGCTCCAGCTCCGTGATGATCTCGATGGCAAAGCCGCTGGGCGAGAAATGGTAGAAAGACACATGCGGGTCCTGCGTGTGCTGGCCCAGCGTCATCATCATCGGCAGCTTGCGCTGCTTGACGATATCGTAGGTCTCCCCGACGTCGCGCAGGCTCTTGACGAACAGGCCGATGTGCTGGATGCCCATCTTGCCCGGCCCATGGCCATAGGCGATATCGTGGCTGGTGCTTTCGTTAAGGCGGGAACGGTAGAACGCGGTCTTGCCCTTGCCGGCGCCGGCGCCGTAGTAGTGGAAGCCCAGCAGCTCGGTGAGGAAGTGCTCCAGCTCCGGGGGGAACTCCGGCGTGATCACCACCAGGTGGCCCAGGCCGCGCGCGCCCGCGACAAAGCCGCCGTGCGGCCGGCCGGGGATAAAGGAGCGCGGCATCCATTTCTGCGCGTAGAACAGCTCGTGCTGGTAGCCGACCGGATCCCGGAAGCGGATCACCTCCTTGACCCCGCGCAGTTCGCGCAGCGCCGCGTCGCCCACGGTGACCTCCACACCGGCGTCCCGCAGGCGCTGCACCGCGGCCTGGAACTCCAGCTTGCCGCGCGCTTCCCAGCCGATATAGGCCAGCCGGTCGGCCTGGCCGGGATGGAAGGCAAAGCGATGCCGGCGGTCGTCGATGCGGAAATACAGTGAATCGGGGTCCGCCTCCGGCGAGGCGCCGATCTGGAACCCCAGTACCTCGGGGCCATAGCTTCGCCATTCGTCCAGCCTGGTCGACTCGAAGCCGAGATAGCCAATGCCGATGATGTCCATGTTGTCTCCTGAAGTGTTTTGTCTCTTTTGCCGGGCAAGACCGGGCGCCGCGAGGCTCAGACGGCGAGCATGCCGCCGTCGACGGCGATATCGGTGCCGGTGATATAGGAAGCGTCGTCGGAAGCGACAAACAAGGCGGTAGCCACCACCTCATCCGCTTCGCCGGGGCGCGCCAGCGGAATGCCGTCGACCAGCGCAGCGCGCGTGGCAGGATTGTTCAGAAAGGGGGCGGTGCCCGGTGTCACCACCAGGCCGGGGCTGATGCTGACCGCGCGGATGCGGTGCTTCGCGCCCTCCACGGCCAGCTGGCGCGTAAGCGCCACCACGCCAGCCTTGGTGGCCGAATGCGCGCCGATGCCGGCGGTCGTGGAAGCGCCCCATGCGGCGACCGACGCGATATTGATGATCACCCCACCACGCACCGCCAGATGCGGCCATGCGAACTTGGTGGCGAAAAACACCAGGTCCAGTTCGTTGCGCATGGTGAAGCGCCAGTCATCCACGGACATGTCCGCGACCGATCCGAAGCGCGCCGCCGAGGCATTGTTGTAAAGGACGTCGACCCGGCCATACTCGCCGACTGCGGCTTCCACCCAGCGCTGCGCCTGCTCCGGGTCGCCAAGATCGACGTTACCGGTGCCAGCCATCCGGTGGCCTTCCGCGCGCATGAGTTCGAGCGTTTCATGCTGCGCCTGCGCATTGACATCGCAGCCGAACACGCTAGCGCCTTCGCGCGCGAAGCGCAGCGCGGCTGCCCTGCCCTGGCCGCCTCCGGTACCGGTGATCAGTGCGACCTTGCCATCAAGACGTCCCATGCGATTTGTCTCCCGCTTGCCTGTGCGCTATGTGCATGGATTGCGTCAGGCGGAAACCGCCTCGATCACCAACGCCTCGGCCGGGCACGCAGCCGCGCCTTCGCGCGCCTCCTCCTCCAGCTCCGGCGGCACCGTGTCCACCTCTACGTAGACCAGGCCGTTCTCGTCGAGCTTGTAGATCTGTGGGCAGAGCTGCGCGCACAGGCCGTAGCCGCAGCAACGGCTGCGATCGGCGCGCACCTGCAGCACCACGGCTGCTTTGTTTTCCGAAGTCATGTCTCCTCCTTGTGTCTTCTGGCGATGTGTCGCCCTGGAGCGAATTATATGCACAGTTTTTACAAAAGTGTCGCCTTTATACTCGGGGTTGACCCGGGTCCCACGCCGTTGCGCAGGCTCGGTGCGGGTAATTCCGATGGCGGCAGTTTCCACTGTAGAATTCTCGATTCAGAATATAATTACCGCATACAGAACGAGAACGGTGCCGAGCCAAAGCGCGAACCAGGAAGACAGCAAACCCATGAGCCAACAGAACGCCGCACCCGCACGCAAACGAACAGCCCCAGCCAGCACAGCCGCGCCAGCGGCAAAACCAAAGCCCAAGGTCAGGGCCGCCACCAACGCCATGGCCAATGCCGTGACCGTGAAGCCGGTGTCCAATGCCATCCGCATCCTGCGCTACCTCACCCAGACCGGCGCGCCGGAGCGCGCCGCCGACATCGCGCGCCACCTCTCCATCAATTCCAGCACCTGCTTCAACATCCTGCGCACCCTGGTAGCCGAGGATGTGGTCGACTTCAATGCCTTGTCCAAGACCTATTCCGCCGGGCTTGGGCTGGCACGCCTGGTCGAGCAGCTGGTCACGCAAGGCCAGCGGCTGCAGCTGGCGGCCCCGCCCATGCAGGACCTCGCCGCGGAGTTCGGCGTCACGGTGACGCTGTGGCGGCGCCTGGGCGCCGACCGCATCGTCCTGGTCAGCTCCCAGTCCAGCCCCACCAACCTGCGCATCGACATGCCCGCCGGGCAGCGGCTGCCGATCCTGATGGGCGCCAGCGGCCGGCTCTTCGCCGGCAGGCTCGGGCTCACCGAGGAGCAGCTGCGCGAGGAGTTCGAGCAACTCCGCTGGGTCCGCACGATCTCGTTCGACAACTACCTGCGCGAAGTCAACCGCGCGCGGCGCCGCGGCTGGGCCAGCGATGACGGCTACTTCGCCACCGGCGTGCTCGCCATCGCCGCGCCGGTGTGCGACCCGAGCGGCAACATCGCCTTTACCGTGTCCACCGTGATGATTCGCGGCGACCGCAGCGAAGACAAGGTAGAGGCGCTGGGCGAAGCCGTACGCGACCTGGGCCACAATCTGGAATCCGTGCTGTTCTGATCTGCTGATCCTCCCGCCAGGACCGCGCCGACCCCGAGCGCGCGGCAGCCCGCACGCCCATTCCCCAGCGGCCGACACCCCGTCGGCCGCGTCATGCCGCCGCCCGGCGCGGCACACCTTCCCCCATATATCCATCGGCCCACCTCAAGCAGTGGCAGGCCCCCTCGCGCGCACTCGCCTCATCGTTAACCCTCAAACCCCGTGGCAATCCATCTTTAATATGCACACATGCATTGATTGTGTCTAACTTTTTAACTACTATCCGAATGCCAATCCGCTACAACACGGCTAGCCAGACAGTGGCAGCCCATACACACGGGGACACCGATGAAACTGGAAGACCTCATTCTCGTCAGCGTAGACGACCACGCGATCGAGCCGCCTAACGCCTTCACCCGCCACATGCCGGCCAAGTACAAGGGTCGCGAACCCAAGGTTGTCGAACGCAGCGGGCGCGACGTGTGGGTGTTCGAGGAACAAGCCACCGGCTACATGGGTCTGAACTCGGTCGTAGGCCGCCCGAAAGAGGAATACGGCATGGAGCCGCTCGGCTACGAGCACATGCGCCGCGGCACCTGGGATATCAAGGCGCGCGTGGATGACATGAATGCCAATGGCGTGCTGGGCTCCCTGTGCTTCCCGACGTTCCCGGGTTTCGCCGGGCAACGCTTCCAGGGCTACGCCGACCGCGGCGTGTCGCTGGCCGCCATCCAGGCTTACAACGACTGGCACCTGCACGACTGGTGCAACGCCGCGCCCGGCCGCTTCATGCCGCTGATGCTGGCACCCTGGTGGGACATGCAAGCGGCGGCCGCCGAGATCGGGCGCATGGCCAAGCAAGGCGTGCACGCGCTAACGCTGTCCGATAACCCCACCTTGCACGGCTACCCCTCGATCCACAGCGACTACTGGGACCCGGTGTGGAAGGCCTGCGCCGACAACAACGTGGTGGTCTGCTGCCATATCGGCACCGGCGCCAAGGCCGCGCATGCGTCCGACGATTCGCCCATCGATGCGTGGATCACCTCCATGCCAATCTCAATCGCCAACTCGGCCGCCGACTGGATCTGGGCGCCGATGTGGAAGAAATTCCCCAAGCTGCGCATGGCGCTGTCGGAAGGCGGTATCGGCTGGATCCCCTACCTACTGGAGCGGGCCGACTTCACCCATCGCCACCACCATGCGTGGACCATGTCCAACTTCGGCGGCAAGATGCCAAGCGATATCTTCAACGAGCACATCATCACCTGCTTCATCGAAGATCAGTTCGGCCTGAAGAACCTCGACGCAATCAATGTGGACAAGGTTACCTGGGAATGCGATTACCCGCACTCCGATTGCACCTGGCCGAGCTCCGCGGACGTGTTCCACCAGCAAGCTGGCCACCTGTCGGACGAGGTGATCAACAAGATCACCCACCTGAACGCGATGCGCGAGTTCTCCTATGACCCGTTCTCGATCCTGGGCCGCGAGAACTGCACCGTGGGCGCGCTGCGCGCGCTGGCCAAGCACGTGAGCGTGGAGCCCGCGCTGGGCATGGGCGGCGCGGCGCCGGTACGTGATCCCAACAAACCGGTCACGTCGGGCGACATCAACCGCATGTTCGCCGCGGCCGACGCGCAAGCCGCGCTGTAAGTCAGCGGTCACCCAGCCGCGGCCGCCCAGGCTGCCGCGGTGTTGGGAGCACCGTCGCCTCGCGGTATTCACCGCACCTGCCCGGCTTGCGCCCACCTCGCGCCCACCTCGAATCATGTCCACGCACGCATTCCGCTATAACCGCATTCCCCCCAACGCCGAGCCTTTGCGTGAGCAAGTCCGCGGTTTTCTTGCCGAAGCCTTGAAGGATCGGTCGCCACTGCAGCGCGCCGACTCATGGATGGGGGCCGATCCCGAATTCAGCCGCGAACTCGGCCGTCGCGGCTGGCTGGGGATGGCCCTGCCTCGGCGCTACGGCGGCGCAGAGGCAGGACCGTTCGCGCGCTATGTCGTGATCGAGGAATTGCTGGTCGCCGGAGCGCCGGTATCCGCGCACTGGATCGCCGACCGGCAGAGCGGCCCGCTGATCCTGCGCTACGGCACCGAGGCCCAGCGCGACAAATACCTGCCGGGCATCTGCCGCGGCGAGCGCTACTTCTGCATCGGCATGAGCGAGCCCAACTCCGGTTCGGACCTGGCATCCATCCGCACGCGCGCCCAGCGCCGGGGCGATGGCTGGGTACTCAACGGGCATAAACTCTGGACCACCAACGCCCATTACTCGCAGTCCATGATTGCCCTGGTGCGCACCGGCGAGAAGCCCGCGTCGCGCCACGAGGGCATGTCGCAGTTCATCATCGACCTGAAATCGCCCGGCATCACGATCCGTCCGATCCGGGACCTGGCCGGCGGCGAGCATTTCAACGAAGTTTATTTTGACGATGTGCAACTAGGGGCGGACGCCTTGATCGGCACCGAAGGCCAGGGCTGGGCACAGGTGACGGCGGAACTGGCCTTCGAGCGCAGCGGGCCGGAGCGCTTTCTCAGCAGCATTGCCCTGCTGCATACGCTGATCGACGCGATCGGCAAGCATCCCGATGCGCTGCAGGCGCGGGAGATCGGCCGCCTGGCTGCCCGCCTCTTCACACTGCGGCAAATGTCCCTATCGGTCACCGCGGAACTGGCGGCGGGCAACAACCCGGCGTGGGCCGCCTCCTGCGTGAAGGACCTCGGCACGCAGTTCGAGCAAGACATCCCGGAGGTGGCGCAACTGCTGCTGGACCTGCCGCCAAGCGCGGGCGGTGGCAGCGACCACGCCCAGGTGCTGGCTTACCTGATGCAGATGGCACCCTCCTTTTCCCTGCGCGGTGGCACGCGCGAAATCCTGCGCGGCATTATTGCGCGCGGGCTCGGGCTACGGTGAATCCCATGCAAGAGATCTTCGAGAGCACCATCGAGCGCCTGCTTGGCGACACCGTCACGGCAGAGCTGCTGCGCACCTGCGAAACCGGCGCCTGGCCCGCGTCACTCTGGGCCAGCGTGGAGGACTCCGGCTTTGCCGTCGCCGCCGCCCCCGAGGCCCGGGGCGGCGCCGGCGCCAGCTGGGCGGACCTGTTCGTCGTTGTCCGCGCCGCCGGCCGGCACAACCTGCCGTTGCCCCTGCCCGAGACGCTGCTTGCCAACGCCTTGCTCGGGCAGAGCGGCCTGGAAGCACTGAACGAGCCTCTGGGCATCGCCGCTGGCGGCGCGCTGAGCCTGCGGCGCGGCCGCGCCGGCGGCACCCTGCGCGATATCCCCTGGGGCCGGCATGTGCAGCGCGTGGTGGCGGTGACCGAGGGGCCCGAGCCGACGGTGGTATTGCTGGACACCACCGGGGTGCGTTGCCAACCTCGCCAGAACACCGCCGGCGAGCCGCGCGACGATCTGCACTTCGATGATGTGTTCCCGCTATCCAGTGCGCCGCTGCCTGCCGGAACGCCCGCCGATGTGCTCCAGCTCGGCGGCGCGCTGCTGCGCTGCGCGCAGATTGCCGGCGCCACGCAGGCCGTGCTGGACCTGGCCACGCGCTACGCTACCGAGCGGGTCCAGTTCGGCAAGCCGATCGGCGCCTTCCAGGCTCTGCAGCAGCAGATTGCGGTCCTCGCCGAACACGCCGGCGCTACCGCGGTCGCGGCGGAATGCGCCTTCGCCCTGTCCCTTGATGCCGCCGGCGGCTTTGCCGCCCTGCCCATCGCCGCGGCCAAGGTCTGCACTGCCGAAGCCGCGGGCGTCGCGGCGTCGGTCGCGCACACGGTGCATGGCGCCATCGGCTTTACCCATGAACATGCGCTGCACCTGTCCACGCGGCGGCTCTGGTCCTGGCGCAGTGAATTCGGCAATGCCACCTCCTGGTCGCAGCGCCTCGGCCAGGCCGTGTGCGGTGCCGGCGCCGCGGCGCTGTGGCCCGCGCTGACGGCCTGCCGCCTGGACCTTCCCGCTCATCACGAGCGCGTTCAAGCCTGAACCACGCATCACCCTTAACGACGCCTATCCTCAGAGACTTGACCATGCGGACCGTATTCCGAGAAGACCACGAACTATTCCGCCAGCAGGCGCGTCGCTTCATCGACAGCGAGATCGTGCCCCACCTGCCCGACTGGGAGCGGGCCGGCATCGTGCCCAAGGAGATCTGGCGCAAGGCCGGCGAGATCGGCCTGCTGTGCGCAACAGTACCGGAGGAATATGGCGGCGCCGGCGGCGACTTCGGCCACTCCGCCGTCATGATCGAGGAGCTGGCCCGCGTCAACGCCACCGCCATCGGCTTCACCACGCATTCCGAGATCGTCGCACCCTACATCGTCGCCTACGGCAGCGAGGAACAGAAGCGGCGCTGGCTGCCCCGCATGGCCAGCGGCGAACTGATCGGCGTGATCGCCATGAGCGAGCCCGGCATCGGCAGCGACTTGCGCTCGATGCGCACCAGCGCCACGCGCGACGGCGGCGACTACATCGTCAACGGGCAGAAGACCTTCATCACCAATGGCGGCAATGCCGGCCTGATGGTCACGGCCACCAAGCTCGACTCGAAATCCAAGGACCTGACGCTGATCTGCGTCGAGGAAGACCGGCCCGGCTTCTCCAAGGGCAAGCTGCTGGAGAAGATCGGCCTGAAGGGACAGGACACCTCGGAACTCTTCTTCGATCATGTCCGCGTACCGGCGGAGAATCGCCTTGGCGAAGAGAACCAGGGGTTCCACTACCTGACCCACCAGCTCGCGTGGGAGCGCACCATCATCGGCATCCGCGCCGCCGCGTCGATTGAAGCATTGCTGGCGGAGACCATCCAGTACACCCGCGATCGCGTGGTATTTGGCAAGCCGGTGTTCGACTTCCAGAACACGCGCTTCAAGCTCGCGGAGGTGAAGGCGCAGGCCACCATGCTGCGCGTCTTCGTCGACGACTGCCTGGCCAAGGCGATGCGCTTTGAGCTCACCGCCGAGGTGGGCGCGATGTGCAAGCTGCTCGGCTCCGAGCTGCAAGGCAAGCTGCTCGACGAATTGCTCCAGCTGCACGGCGGCTACGGCTTCATGAGCGAGTACAAGATCGGCCGCTCGTGGGTGGATGCACGGGTTGCGCGCATCTACGGCGGCACGTCCGAAATCATGAAGGAAATCATCAGCCGGTCGCTATAGCGCGCCCGGCTGCAACGCAAGAAAACCCAGAGGAGACAATGATGCCCAAGCTTTCGTATATCCGCCACGACGGCACCCGTACCGATGTCGAGGTGTCAACCGGCGCCACGGTCATGCAAAGCGCCCTGGAGCGCGGCGTCGACGGCATCAGCGGCGATTGCGGCGGCGCTTGCCAATGCTGCACCTGCCACGTCTTCGTGGAGGAAGCCTGGCTGGACAAGCTGCCGCCCGTGGACGAGATGGAGGATGCCATGCTGGACAGCACCGCCGAGCCGCGGCGCGCCAACAGCCGCTTGTCCTGCATGCTGACCATGGCACCGGAACTGGACGGCCTGGTGGTGCACCTGCCTGCTTCCCAGCTCTGAGCGAAGCAAGCGGGGGCGCTTGCAGCGCCCCCGCCCCTCCCAGCGGTGAATCCCAGCAGTTAATCCCAGATGACCGGCACCGAATGCGGCCCGCGCAACTGCGCCCCCGCGATTCTGGGGGCCGGCTTGTCCGGATCCAGCCGCAGATTGGGTAGCAGGTCCAGGATGGCGTTGACCGCCGCCTGAAGCTCGATCTTGGCGATGTATTGGCCGATACACATATGCGCGCCAAAGCCGAAGCCGAAGGAAGGCTTTGGCCTGCGGTCGATATCGAAGGTCTCGCTGTTCTCGAAGGCTTCCTCGTCGCGATTTGCAGATGAGACGATGCACTGGACCATCGCCCCCTTGGGCACCAGGACACCACCGATCTCCACGTCCTTGGCCGCCTGTCGCACCTTGAAGGTGGCGACCGGCTCGAACCGCACGGCTTCGTCGATCGCCTTGGGCACCAGGCTGCGGTCCTGGCGCACCCGCTCCAGCAGCGCCGGGCGCTCCAGCAGCAGCGTCATCAGCGAGCCGAAGGTGCGAGTGGTGGTTTCGCCCGCGGCGGGCAGCAAGGAGCGCACGAAAGTGGCGACCTCATGGTCGTCCAGCCGGCGCCCCTCGTACTCGGCACGAATCAGCCGGCTGATCAGGTCGTCGCCATTGGCGCCATCCTTGCGTACCTGGACCACCTCCACCTTGACTGCGTCGTAGAGCGCCTGTGCCGCAGCCATGGCCGCCTTGCGCGCCGCGGCCGCCCGTTCGGCATCGACCTGCGGGCCGGCCAGGATGGCCAGCGCCCAAGCAGCATATTGCTCCACCCGTTCAGGCGTGTCATCCGGGAAGCCGATCAGCGAGTAGATCAGCCGGATCGGGAAATGCAGGCCGAAGTCCATCAGGTCGGCCCGTTTTGCGGCTGCCATCGGCACGATGTATTCGTTGCGCACGATCGGATCCATCTTGGCATCGCGCCAGCGGTTGACCACCTCGGGCATGAAGACAGGCTGCAGCAAGGCGCGCGCGCGGCGGTGCGCGTCGCCGTCCATGCCGGTCAGGATTAGTCCGTCGAAGAACGCGCCCAGGCCTTCGGCGATGAAGCCGCTGGTGAAATTGGTGGCATCGCGCAGCACCGCCATCACATCCTTGTATTTGAACAGGGTGAAGGTGGGCCGGTCGGGGTCCAGCCCGGCGATGGTGGGCACGCCCAGGCGTGCCATGAAATCCTCCGGGATCACCGGCGAATTCCTGCGCATGTCGCGGTAGATCGCATGCAGGTCGACATCGCTGCCGCGGTAGTTCTCCGCCACGCCGGCAAAAGCCGTCTCGAGGGCGGGTGCTGCGCTGTTGCTCATCTCGGTCTCCTTACTGGATGTCATTGCCCGGGGATACGTACCGCTGAAGCGTCCGTATGGACGCATTACCGTTTGACCCCGGGTCAGCAATATTTTATTGAACACTTTTCGCAATTGTGATCCACTTAAGCGATACGGGCAAGACCAAACGCACTGACCGGAGCCATCCGGGCGCCAAGGCTGCACCCAGAACGACAAACAGGATGGAGACAACATGACAAGCAAGCAAACCCACGATGCCATCATCGTCGGCGGCGGCCACAATGGCCTTTCGGCTGGCTGCTACCTGGCGGCCGCCGGCAAGAAGGTGCTGGTGCTCGAAGCGCTGGACAAGGTGGGCGGCATGGCCTCGTCGGGCTACCTGCTGCCTGAGGCGCCTGGCCACCTGGTCCACCCTTGCGCGCTGGACATGATGTCGATGCGCGTGCATCCGCGGGTGCCGGCGGAGCTGGAGCTTGACCGGCACGGCTTCCGCCAGATCGAACTGACCCCGGGCTATGTCTACCTGCATCCGGACGGCACCTCGCTGGTGTTCTGGCGTGATCCGAAGAAGACCGCCGACGAAATCCGGCGCTTCAGCCCTAAGGATGCGGACGCTTTCCTGACCTTCATGGATGTGGTGCTGGCCTTCATCGACATGGCCGTGCCCATGATGCGGGTGGACCCGGCCGAGCTGAACGTGGGCGCCAAGTTCGAGGCGTTCCGCGCGGCCTTGCGCAACCGCAAGCTCAAGCCCGAGCTGATGACGCTGCTCACCGGCTCCGCCTACCAGGCGGCGCTGGAGCGTTTCGAGCACCCGGTCACCATCTCGGCCATGTGCTGCCTGACCGGCCTGGCCGGCCCCATCACCAGCGACGGCAGCGGCATCTACTACGCGCTGCTCGGCTTCCTGCACCGCTTCGGGGTTGGCCGGGTGGTGGGTGGCATGCAGACGCTGTCCAATGCGATGGCCGCCCGCTTGCGCGAACTTGGCGGCGAGATCCTGACTTCCGCGTCGGTCCAGGAAATCGTGGCGGACCAGGGCCGCGTGCGCGGCGTGCGCCTTGCCGATGGCCGCGAGTTCCATGCGCGCGCCGTGATTGCCAGCTGCCACCCCAAGGTGGCGCTGGACCTCGTCACCGCGGGCCAGGTCGAGCCACGGCTGCTGACACGCATCACGCACGCGCCGGCCAACGCGCACGGCGCGTCGCCCCTGAAGGTCGACATGGCCCTTAACGGCCAGATCTCGCTCAAGCGCTTTGAGGACCAGCGCGGCGACGGGCTGGACCTGCGCAAGACCTGCCTGCTGATCGGCACGACCGAAGCCGTGCTGGAGAACTTCCGCGCCTCGGCGCGGGGCGAGGTGCCTACCCTGCCCTACCTCACCATTGCCGCGCCGAGCGCCGTGGACCCATCGCTGGCGCCCGCCGGGCAGGATACGGTCTACCTTTATCCGCCCGCCATGCCGACGCATCCACGCGAGGGCTGGGATGCCATCCGCGAGCGCGTGACGCAGCAGGTGATCGACCAGGCCAGCCAGTACGTCGACGGCCTGAAGACGCAAGAGATCGCCCGCCGGATGGAAGCCGCGCCGGATTTCACGCGGCGCCTGAATACCGTCAACGGCTGCGTGGTGCATATCGACACCAGCACCATGCGCTCCAATACGCTGCGCCCGGCCTACGGCCTGGGAGGTAACACGCTGCCGGTGGCCGGCCTGTATTTCGGCGGCGCGGGCATCCACCCGGGTGGCGGCGTCAATGGCATGCCGGGGCGTATCGCAGCCCAGCGCGTGCAGCGCTTCCTTGGCAAGAGCGAGCGCAGCAGCATGAGCGCGCTAGCGATTGCCGGTGCCGTGCTTTCAGCGTGGGGCATGGGCTGAAGGTATGCAAGCCACGGCATCGGCCGCCGGGCGCTGCAGCGAGGGGCGCTCGCCGGCCAGCACCGCGGCCAGCACGAAGTCCACCGAGAACTGGCGCCACGCCGCTACCCCCTGCGGCGCGGTGGTATCGAAGCCGGCCACCGCCGACACCGTATAGCGGTTGGTAAAGCCGCCGGTGGTCAGCAGCGCCGAGGCGGCATAGAACAGGCGCGCGTCGATATCGGGCCGGAATTCGCCGCACTGCGCGCCGCGCAGCAGGATGCGCTCCATCTGCGCCACCAGTGCGGGCGCGCGGGCCTGGAAGCGGTTGGCATGCTGGGCGTTGTGCTCGTGAAAGCGCAGCCCTTCCTGCGCCAACGAGCCTAGGGTCGGGTCGTGGCGGTACTGGTCAAAGGCATGCTCCAGCAGCACCCGCAGCGCCTGCGTGGGCGGCAGGTGATCCAGTTCCAGCGCCAGCAGGTCCGCCAGCACATCCTGCGCCGACTCATCCAGCACGCTGGCAAACAATTGCTCCTTGCTGTTGAAGTAGTGATAGACGAGCTGCTTGGTCACGCCCGCCGCGCGCGCGATGTCGTCCACGCGCGCGCCGGCCAGCCCTTTTTCAGAGAACGCCTGGCGCGCCTCCTTGAGCAGGCGGCCGATGGTGGCGCGCTTGCGGGATGGCGAGGCGGGCGTATCAACATCTGGCGCGGGATCGGGACCGGGAGGGCACATGGCTTGAGTGATGAGATGGGGGCGGGCAACCGGCCAGCCGATGGCCGCCAGCGCCGCTCCCGCATTCTAAGGCTGAAGCCGAGCAAACACGCCCTGTCGTATTCCCTCCCCCCGCGCTCAGAATGACTGCGACAGCGGACGCACCACGATCTCGTTCACCGCCACATGCCCGGGCTGCGAGATCGCATAGACCACGGCATCCGCGATCGCATCCGCCGACATCGCGCCCTCATAGAGTTGCTGCGCCCGCGCCTTGAACGCCGGCACGGTGATGCTCTCGGTCAGCTCGCTCGCCACCAGCCCCGGGCAGATCGAGGTCACCCGCACCTTGCCCACGCATTCCTGGCGCAGCCCCTCGCTGATCGCACGCACGGCAAACTTGGTGCCCGAGTACACAGCCCCGCCGGGGCCGACCGTCAAGCCCGCCACTGACGAGATATTGATGACATGTCCCGCCCCCTGCGCCAGCATGCCGCCGAGCACCGCGTGGATGCCATACAGCACGCCCTTGATATTGACATCGATCATGCCGCTCCAGTCGTCGACGCAACCCTGTGCAATCAGCGACACCGGCATGATGCCCGCGTTGTTGACCAGCACATCGATGCGCCCGAAGCGCTCGCGCCCCGCCTCAGCCAGCGACTGTACTGCCGCCGGCTGGGTGACGTCGGTGGCGGCCCACAGCACGTTGTCGCCAAGTTCGGCGGCCAGCGCCGCGAGCCTGTCCTCCCGCCTTGCGCCCAGCACCAGCCTGGCACCGCGCCTGGCGAGCTGGCGCGCGCATGCCTCGCCGATGCCGCTGCTGGCGCCGGTGATCATCACTACCTTGCCTTCGATCGCGTCCATGGTCTCCTCTTCCTTTCTGTCTTGAAACGATTTTGTCTTTGAGTGATGCTGAACTGCGGCCAGCATCGACACCGGCCGCGCGTTCAGCCCGCCAGCGATTCGATCAACGCGGGATCGCCCGCCTCCTCCGTCACCCACTTGACCATGCGGCGGATTGGCTCGATCGCATCCTGGCGGTCCAGGTTGTGCTGCAGCGTGGCCGCGGCGCCGAGCGACACCAGCCGCTGCGCCCCCTGGAAGGCCAGCTTGTCGCGCATCGCCACCTTCAGGGACTCCGGGAAGACGCCGATGGTCTGCGTATAGGCATTGACCGAGCGCACCGCGGTATCGATCTCGTCGATCGGCACCAGGTTGCCGACACGGCAGCCCAGGATGCGCGAGAAGCTCACCGGCGCGCCGTCCCTGGAGACGATCATCGCGCCCTCGTTGCGTTTGCCGCCGAACACCGTGTAGTCCTCGTCGATCATACGGATGCCGTCGATCTCCTCCTTGAGCGCGGGATCGAACGCCTTGTGCGGGGTCGACAGCGTATCGGGCAGCGTCTGCAGCGCCTCGAAGGCCAGGCGTGCCAGCGCTTCGCAGCGCGCCAGCCCCGCCGCGTCGGTGCCGGATTGCACATAGACCACCCGCGCGCTGACGCAGGCTTCCTGGTTCTGCGCGCCGACATCCAGCGCCAGCCGCCGGGCCACGCTGGCCAGCGTGGCATCGTCCTCGAACGCCTCCTTGCCGATGATGGTGCCGCTGAGCTTGGGATCCAGCGTAATCAGGTCCAGGCCGGGCTGCAGGTATCGGGTGATGTGCTTGACCGAATCGAAGCCACCCCACGCGATCAGTTTCTCCACCTTGCGCGGGTCGTAGATGCGCTGCTCCACCTGCTCGTCGCCGCCCTTCCAGTAAGCCACGCTCAGGTGTCGCGTCAGGGGATGGTCCGGCGCCATGTCGATCATCGTGCGCGCGATCGCCATCGACGTCAGCGGATCGTTGGAGGGCGCCTTGATGATGGCATCGGAGCGCGTCAGCGCATTGCGGATCACGGTCAGCACGGCCACCACCGGCGCGTTGCCGGCGATCACGTGCACGCAGCGCGCGCCGAAGGCACGGGTCCTGGCCGTGACGCCGGGGATCAGCACGCCCGGCTGCTCGACCCAGCCCTCCAGGTAGTCCGCGCCGACCGAGCGCGCGACGATGTTGTAGAGCTCCTCCCGGTTGAACAAACGCGGCATGCGCGTGTAGTGGAAGCGCAGGATGCTCTCCGACAGGCCCGAAGTGGCGCATGACAGCGCAAATGCCGCCTGCAGGTGCCGGTTGTCAGAGAAGTTGAGGTGCTGGCCAAGTTCGACCAGGTAATCGACGATCTGATCCAGGCTCAGCGTGTACAGGTCGGACATCATCGACGGCGCGCGCAGCGTCAGCTCGTCGGCGTATTTGCCGACATCCGGCGCGGTGAACGACACGCCGCCACGGCGGCCGCCAAAGGTCAGTTCGTCACCCTCGATCACCTTGCCGCGGATGATCAGCGGGACTTGGTAGGTAGTCATTGCAGTCTCACTCCGACAGTTCGTTCAGGAAGCTCAGGGCCTGGTCATGCGCGGCGGGGGCGCCCGCGCAGATCACCTTGTCGTCGCCGCCCTCCTTCTCGCTGTAGCGCCGGATATCCGGCAGCAGGTAGGCCCCGGTGCGTCCACAGGCACAAGGCTTTTCGAAGCCGTGCATGGTGATCTCATCGCCCGTCACCAGGCCGGCCCAGTAGGTACTGGTCAGCAGGTCCAGCGAGGCAAAGCGCCCGGTCAGGCCGTCCTTGCGCGGCAGCGGCTTGCCGGTGGCCGGATCGAGCAAGAACGGGATGGTGGTCGGGGGGACGTGATAGTGCCCGTGTTCGCAGCGCATGCTGAAGCCGATCTGCTCGCTGCACCCGTAGAACTCGTAGAAGTTGTGGAAGCCGAGAAACTCCACCAGTTGCTCGCGCCAGTTGTCGGGCATGTTCTTGCCCTTCTTGCCACCGCCGGTGTGCAGCACGCTGCCCGGGCCGAACACGCTGCGCGCGCCCTGCGCGAGGCCCTCGGCCGCGGTGTCGTAGAGGATGGTCCAGACCGCGCCGATATACACGTCCTTGCCGCCAAAGCGCCGGATCGCGTCGGAGAAAAACGTCTTCAGCTGCTGCGGGCGTTCGCGCTCCACGCGCACCAGTTCGTCGCGCTTGGCCAGCAGCGCGTCGGAGATCTGCAGCGTGCCCAGTTCGCCCTGCGCCTCGGCCGCGGCCAGCCGGCCGGAGAGCGAGGCAACGTCGGCCGAGAAGCGGGAATCCGGGTACATGAACAAGGCATTGTCCTCACCGCCCGCGTACATCTCCACCTGGTAGCCACTGCCACGCGCCGCCGCGCTGGCGCCCTTGCGGTAAGTCGGCGCAATCAGCGGCCGCTTGTTCTTGATGAGATCCGGGCCGGTGCCGGGACCGCGCCAGTCGCGGATGCGATTGGCCGAAAGCTCGATGTTCTGGCGCCATTCCTTGTCGGTGCGCGGCAGGAAAGATAGCTTGCCGGTGGTCCCCGAGGTATGGAACACGCGCAAGCTGGTCTTGGCATCCAGCAGGTCCACCCAGTCGTCGATCAACTTGACGCCCGTGGCATCGACCTGACTCAGGTCCTGGGTGGTCAGGCCGTTGAGCCAGCGCGTGAGCTTATCGAACTGGCCGCGTTCCAGGTAGGACATCGGATAGGACTTGTACACCGTGTGCGCGAACAGCAGCGGCGCCACATCGTCGATGTTGCGGATCTCGTCGATGCCCTGCTCCGTGGCCAGCTTGTCGAGCACGGGGATCTTGCCGCGCATCTCGGCAAAACGCTTGCGCACGCCGTTCAGCTGGATGTCCCGGATCTGGTCCGGCGTAAGGCGGAAAGCCTCGTCATAGCAGGCGCCGATGAGCGCCGTGGGCTCGTCCAGCAACCTGGCATACAGGTCGGTCATGGTTTGTCTCCATAGGTGGAATGGCGGGTCGCCGTAGCGAAGCGCACTCTGTTTTCGGTGCGTGCCTAATCCTATGGAAGCCATGACTTGAACAGAAGCAGAACCGGTTGCTCTGTCCAGTCAAACTATCGCTGGACGGACATCTCGTGCACTGGAGCGACCTGCAGGCCGAGCGCGTCCAGCCGGTACTCGCGCGGGCTGCGCCCCGTGACCTTGCGGAACGCTGCGCCAAACGCGGCCGGGCTCTGGAACCCGCACTCGAAGGCCACGGCCTTGATCATCACCTCGCGCCGCGACAGGAGCGCCTTGGCCTGGCGGATGCGAGCGTCCGCCATAAAGCCGCCAAGCGTGCTGCCCGTACTGTTCTTGAATGTGCGTGCGAGATGGCGCGGGCTGATGCGGCACGCGAGAGCGAGTTCTGCAATGCTCGGCGAGGGGCCGCTGGCCGCCTCCACCCGCTCGCGGATGAGGCGCAACTGCCATGGCGCCAGCCGGCTGCCGCCGAGCTTGAGCGAATCCTCGAAGCCCCTGAAATGGCGGGCAACCTGCACCAGCATCGAGAGCACCAGCGACTCGGCCAGCACGTCGCTGCCGAAACCCGGCGCAAGCGCCTCGCGTGCCAGTTGCAGCATCGCTTCGCGTACCGGCGGGATGCGAAGGTCGCGGCACAGCGCCAGCTCCCCGTTGCCCCATTGCCAGTCACGCAGGCCGTCAAGCCATGCGGCGTCGAACATGCAGCAAACCACGCGCCGGTCCATCGGGCCGCAGCGGACATGGAACGTCTGACCGGCCGGCACCAATACGCTGTCGCCCAGCGTGGCAAATGCCGTTTGCGCTTCGCTGCCACGGAACGCGCCGCAATCCGCGCCGGAACGTCCGCTCAGGCACAGATCCAGATAGCTCATCGAAGGCCGGAACACCGCATCCAGCGGTTCATCCAGCGTGAGCGTGCGGACGTTGACCTCCAGGCTGGGCGTGCAGATATGCGCATCCACCGACAGGCGTGGCGCAGGCATGCGCTGACGCCGGATGAACTCGCCGCCCGCCACGGTATAGAGGTCCGAGGCAGGGACGCCGGCGAACCCCGTGGCATTCACGCTGCGCGAAGCGTTCGAGACATGTTGGTCCATGGGTAAGGCCGATGAAGGCACCTGCGGAGATACCCTTAATATCGCCAAAATAATACACACAATATCGATTACTGTCTAATATCCGACGGAATAAACGCGCCCAGGGACCTGCCCCAAGCGCGCCGGGCACATTCAAATGGAGACCAGCATGACCACAGCGCAGCCGCCTTCCACGCCGGCATCCCCCGCGACATCGCCGCCCTTGCCTGCCGTCCTTGACCTGCGTGAGTTCAGGCTCGGGTGGCGCGCCTTGTGCGTCGCGCTGGTCGGCAACGGCACCGGCGTGGCCGCGTTGCTGCTGTATGGCTATGGTGCGATGGTCGTGCCCCTGCAGGAAGCCTTCGGCTGGGAGCGCTCGGCGCTGCAGGCGGCGATGAGCTTCATGTTCGGCGGCACCGTCATCGCCGCGCAACTGGCCGGCTGGCTGATTCTTCGCCACGGCGCGCGCATCGTCGCCACGTTGTCGGTGCTGGCGCTGGCGGCGGGGTTCATGGGCATGACCTGCCTGCGCGGCTCGATCTGGGCGCTGTATCTCGGCTTCGCTTGCCTGGGCATCCTGGGGCTAGGCACAATACTGTTCACTTCACAACCACTTTGGGGACGATTTGCTGATTCAGCGGCTCGGATCGCCGCCGGATTCGGAAAT
>NZ_JBIUHC010000111.1:0-33616 GCF_044627735.1 Cupriavidus sp. CuC1
GAAGGAACGAGGGTAGTCAATGCCTGCGATTGGAAGCTCCATGCCCGAGTGTAACTCCGGTTAAATGGATACCCCATTCGTTGCTAATAGTGATATTCATCCGGCGCATGATCTTGCGATCAAGGCTGACGAGGGAGCGCAGCGAGCGCCCGCCCCCTCCTCTGGCCCCAAGGCTTGAATCCGCCCTGGAACCTTCACACTTCCATCAACCGATCAGGTCCGACAGCGCCAGCGCCACCACCTTGGTGGCACGGTTCAGGTCGTTCAGGCGCAGGTTCTCGTCCGAGTTGTGGCCGCGGGCTTCCATCAGCGTGCGCGGGCCGGCGCCGTACAGCACGGTGGGGATGCCGTACTTGGTGTAGTGGCGGGCATCGGTGTAGAGCGGCACGCCTTGCACCGGAATCTCCACGCCGAACACTTCCTCGGCGCGGCCCTTCAGGGCGCCGATCAGCTTTTCCACGCCCGGCAGTTCCGACAGCGGCTCGGCCAGGATGATGCGCTCGACCTTGACCTCGATGCCCGGACGATCCTTGGCAGCCTTCTCGACCACGGCGCGCAGCTCGCCTTCGGCGTCGAAGCCGATTTCCTCGGGGATCATGCGGCGGTCGACGCGGAAGGTCACCAGGTCCGGCACCACGTTGGTGTTGATGCCGCCCTTGATCAGGCCAACGTTCAACGTGGCGGTATCGATGCCCAGCGTCTTCGACTTGCGCGTGGCCAGTTCGGCGCGCAGGCCGTAGATGGCTTGCAGGATGTGGGTGGCGGCCTCGATCGCGTCCACGCCGGTGTGCGGCATGGCGGCGTGGCCTTGCTTGCCCTTGACCGTCACTTCGACGTGCAGGCAGCCGTTGTGGGCCGAGGTGATGCCGTAGGAGAAGCCCGCCGAGATGGCGTAGTCGGGCTTGCTCAGGCCTTGGTCGAGCAGGAACTTGGGACCGATGTCGCCGCCGGTTTCCTCGTCATAAGTGAATTGCAGTTCCAGCGTGCCGTTGAGCTTGGCGCCTTGCTTCTCGGCTTCCATCAGCGCCAGCACGGCGTAGGTGTAGGTGGCGAAGTCCGACTTGGACACGGCCACGCCGCGGCCGTACATGACCGGGCCGTGCTCGCTGTCGGCGATCTCGCCGCCGTACGGGTCCTTGGTCCAGCCCAGGCCCGGGGGCACCACGTCACCGTGCGCGTTCATGGCGATGGTCGGGCCGCCCGTGCCGAAGGTCTTGCGCACCAGCAGGTTGGTGGCGCTGATCATGCCGGCGGCCTTGACCAGTTCGTCCGGCACCTTGTGCGCTTCGACCTTGAAGCCCAGGCCTTCCAGCAGCACCTTGGCGCGCGCGCCGTGCGCGTCGCAGTCGCCCGGCGGGTTATCCGAAGGCACCTTGACCAGTTCGGCCAGGAAGGCTTCCTGCGCGGGGCGCTGGGCGTCGATGTAGTTGGTGAGCGTGGTCTGCAGCGGGTTCACGTTGTCTCTTGCGGTCATGGTTATTCTCGAAAAAGTCTAAGTCTCATCAGGATGACGGATGCGGGCGCTTTACTGCTGCCGCGCGGAGTGCTTGTCGAAATGCTCGACGAAATCGCTGAATACGGCGGCCGCGCTGGCGGCGTCCTCCGCGGTCATGATTTCGGTGGGGTGATGGCTGATGCCACCGTTGCCGCAGCGCACAAAGAGCATCGCCACATCGGCAATGGCCGCGATGGCCATGGCGTCATGGCCGGCGCCGGAAGGCAGGTGCCGCACACGCAGTCCCTGGCGGGCGATGGCATCCGCCCATTGCGTTTGCAGCCAGGGCGCGCATGGCACGCTGACGGCCTCGTGGGTCTTGCGGATCTGCACGCGCACATTGCGGCGGGCGCACACGCGCTCGATTTCCGCCAGCACGTCGTTGACGGCAGCCTCGCGCACAGCGTCTTCGCCGGCACGGATGTCGATGGAGAAGACCGCGCGGCCCGGCACCACATTGGCAGCGCCGTTGGGCACGTTGAACTGGCCGATCGTGCCGACCAGTCCGGGCAGGCCGCCGCAGCGGCGCTCGATGAACAGGCCGACCTCGGCGCCAGCCATGGCGGCGTCGCGGCGCATGTCCATCGGCACGGTGCCGGCGTGGCCGGCCAGCCCTTCCAGCTCCACGATGAAGCGGGTCGCGCCGGAGATCGCGGTCACGACACCCAGCGACAGTCCTTCATTGAGCAGCACCGGGCCTTGTTCGATATGGACTTCCACGAACGCCAGCACCTGCTCGCGCGAATGCGCGGCGGCCGGCAGCCCAGCGGGATCGAAACCTGCCGCGTGCATCACTTCGCGCATGGTCTTGCCCGAATCGTCCACGTTGTCGAGCACATTGGTGTCGAAGGTGCCGGCAATGGCGCGGCTGCCCAGCAGCGTGGCCTTGAAGCGCACGCCCTCTTCCTCGGCAAAGCCCACCACCTCGATAGCGAATGGAAAGCGCTTGCCCTGGCGGTGCCACTCCGCCACGCAGGCGATCGGCAGGATCACGCCGAGGTTGCCGTCATAGCGGCCGCCATCGCGCACGGTGTCGAAGTGCGAGCCGGTGAGCAGCGCGGGCGCATCGGGCGTGGTGCCGTCGTAGCGGCCGATCACGTTGCCGGCGGCGTCGCGGCGCACCGTCATGCCGGCTTCGCGCATCCACTCGGCGAGCTGCGCGGCGGCGCCGTGGTGCGCCTCGGTGAGATAGGTGCGGGTGAGCATGCCGGGCTGCTCGGTGTGGACGGCCAGGGTATCGGCCCAGGCCATGATGCGCGCCCCGGTTTCGGTAGCGGGCTTGAGGGTTGCTGCCATGCGTGTCTCCTGCTGGAAGTGCGCGAATGCGGTGGCGCCGGATCATGCAAGCCCCGCGCCAGCGGCACCGCGCTGGTGCCGGGCCGGTGCCTAGGGAAAGTCCCAGGGGCGCCGCGACTCTCGTTCGAGAGCTCTATTCTGTGCGATTCATGGTAGCACAGTGAATTCAAAAATTGCATACAAAAATGATATGCACTATATTGGCTTCCACGTTACGACAATTCGCTGCGGACAATCCGATCCGGACAGCGAGTTGCGTGGATTCCGCTCCAACAGAAGGGCCAATCCGCGAAGCGCCACAGCCTTCACCCGGCTCTCGCGCCCGGCACGTCAGGCCGGCCTTCCCGCAAGCGGGCAGCCGGTAATTCCTGCAGCAATGACAGGACGCGCCAGCCATAGACCTGGACGTGTCCGCATGGAGACAACGATGCACCCAGCAGCCCCCCTACGGCCCGCTTCCGGCCGCCCCCAGTCCGCTTTCAGCCGCTTTACCCGTTCCCTGTTTGGCCAGGTCTTGATCGCCCTGGTGCTGGGCACCGCACTCGGCCTGTTCTTTCCCGAGTTCGCCGCCAAGCTCAAGCCGCTTGGCGATGCCTTTATCAAGCTGATCAAGATGCTGATTGGCCCGATCGTGTTCTGCGTGGTGGTGGCAGGCATCTGTGGCGCCGGCGAGCTGAAGAAGGTGGGCCGGGTCGGCATCAAGGCGGTGCTGTATTTCGAAGTGGTCACCACCATCGCGCTGGCGCTGGGTATTGCCCTGGCCTATATCTTCCACCCCGGCACCGGCATGAACGTGAACCCGGCCTCGCTCGACGCCTCGGCCATGTCCGCCTACGTGGACACCGCCGCCAAGGTCAAGAGCGCGGGCATGGTGGACTTCCTGCTCAAGCTGATTCCCAGCACGATCATGGGTGCGTTCGCCAGCGGCGACGTGCTGCAGGTCTTGCTGGTTTCGATCCTGTTCGGCTGCGCGCTGTCGCTGGTAGGCGAGCGCGGGCGGCCGCTGGTATCGATGATCGACACCTTTTCGCACACCTTGTTCAAGATGATGGGCTTCATCATCAAGCTGGCGCCGCTGGGCGTGCTGGGCGCGGTGGCCTTCACCGTGGGCAAGTACGGCATCGGCTCGCTCAAGCAGCTCGGTTACCTGGTGGTGGTGTTCTACGGCGCCGTGGCCCTGTTCGTGCTGGTGGTGCTGGGGACCGTGATGCGCCTGTGCGGCTTCTCGGTAATCAAGCTGATCCGCTACCTGCGCGCCGAACTGCTGGTGGTGCTGGGCACCGCGTCGTCCGACAGCGTGCTGCCGCAGATCATGAAGAAGCTTGAGTTCATGGGCATCAAGAAATCGGTGGTGGGCCTGGTGATCCCCACCGGCTACTCCTTCAATCTCGACGCCTTCTCGATCTACCTGACGCTGGCCGCGGTGTTTATCGCCCAGGCCACCAATACGCCGCTGGCGCTGGGCGACCTGCTCGGCATCCTGGCCGTCGCCCTGGTCACGTCCAAGGGCGCGCACGGCATTCCCGGCTCGGCCATCGTGATCCTGGCGGCCACGTTGTCGGCCCACCCTGCGATTCCCGCTATCGGACTGGTGCTGGTGCTGTCGGTCGACTGGTTCATCGGCATCGCCCGTGCCGTCGGCAACCTGATCGGCAACTGCGTGGCAACCGTGGTGGTAGCCGCCTGGGAAAAGGACATCGACCGGGCGCGCGCCCACGATGTGCTCAACGGCAAGATCGACGCCAGCGACCTCGAAGCGGGCTTTGCCCCGGCGCCTCACGGGGCCGCCGCGGCCACCCCCGGGGCATCCCCGCTGCCCGGCGCGGCCGCGGGGCGCTAGAATCTCGGCATTCCTCCCACGAGACGCTGCGCAAGTGCGCAACCATGCCTGAGCATATCGACCCTGCCATGACCGCCGAAGCGATCGCCGAAGACATCGTCGCGGCCATCGTTTCGCACCGCCTGCCGCCTGGCACCAAGCTGCGCGAAGAGGCCCTGGCCAGCGTCTACCGCGTCAGCCGCACCAAGGTGCGCGCGGCGCTGCTGATGCTGTCCAAGGACAAGCTCATCCAGATCGTGCCGGACAAAGGCGCCTTCGTGGCCAAGCCCAGCGCCGAGGAGGCGCGCGAAGTGTTCGCGGTGCGCCGCATCCTGGAGGCGGCCCTGGCGCGCGAGTTCGTGGCGCGCGCCACCGCCGCAGATTACAAGCGCATCGACCGGCACCTCGTCGCCGAGAAAAAGGCGCTGGGCGGCAGCGATGCGCATGTGCGCACCCGCCTGCTCAGCGATTTCCACATCATGCTGGCGGAGGTGGTGGGCAATGGCGTGCTGACGGGCATGCTGCAGGAGTTGTCGTTGCGCAGCGCGGTGATCACCATGCTGTACCAGTCCCGCCGCGACGCCGCCTGCTCCTCGGATGAGCATCGCGAGTTCATCGAGGCGGCCCGCGCAGGCGACACCGAGCGCGCGGTGACGCTGATGGTGGAACACCTGAACCATGTCGAAGCGGCGCTGCATTTCGAGCAGGTCCCCGCCGCGCGCAGCAAGGACCTGGTGACGGCGCTGCTGGCCTGAGCCTGGCATGCCGCGGCGCGCCTGACCTGGCGCTTGACTTGGCACCTGAGCTGGCGTTGACCCAGGTCAAGGCGCGCCACGCGCCTTTGCGCCATCATCGACCTCGTCATGAAGCTGCGGGGGCGCGCTTCATGACACACTGGCCCGTCCATCGCGGACGGCAGCCCGCACGCCGGCCTGGGTGCGGGCTTTTTCTTTTGCGCGCCGCGCGCGCCGCCATTGCCAGATCCGCGCGTGATCGAATCCCGTCTTCGGAGTAGGATGTCGGTGGCCCAGGTCAGAGGCCGCTTAAAAGATAAAGCCAGGAGACAGACAAGACCCGTTCCAGCCGTCCGGTGGCGACGTCCGTGGCATCGCCAGAGCCTGCCCGCGCCATCCTGTTCCCCGCTTTGCCGTCCCTGACGGTCCCGCCATCCGTGCGCCAGCGCGGGCGCGACTGATCTTCCCGCCCGACTCCCGTGCCGGGCCATCCGCTTTCATCATCCAACCCATCCTAGGGAGGGAAACCCATGTCCAACGCGTTCAAAGACGACGTCCTGGCCGGCAAGGTCGTGTTTATCGCCGGCGCCTCGTCCGGCATCAACCTGGGCATCGCCCGGCACTTCGCCACGGCGGGCGCCCGCCTGGCGCTGGTCAGCCGCGACCCCGAGCGCATTGCCGCGGCGGCGGCCAGCATCGTTGATGCCGGCGGCAGCGCTATTGGCATGGCGGCCGATGTGCGCGACTACGCCGCGGTGGAAGCGGCACTCGCGCGCACGCGCGACGAACTCGGCCCGATCGACATCGTGATCTCGGGCGCGGCCGGCAACTTTGTCGCGCCGGCGCTGGGCATGTCCGCCAACGGCTTCAAGACCGTGGTGGACATCGACCTGATCGGCACCTTCAATGTCTTTCGCGCCTGCTTTGCCTTCCTCAATGCGCCGGGCGCCTCGCTGATCGCCATCACCGCGCCGCAGGCGGTCAATGCGATGATGTTCCAGGCCCATGTGTGCGCCGCCAAGGCCGGCATCAATATGCTGGTGAAATGCCTGGCCATGGAATGGGGCCCGGCCGGCGTACGCGTAAACGGCATCTCGCCCGGCCCCATCGCCGGCACCGAAGGCATGGCGCGGCTCGCGCCCACTCCCGAGATGGAGGCGCGCTTCAAGGCACGCCTGGCGCTGCGCGACTACGGCGACAAGGACGATATCGCCAATACTGCGCTGTTCCTGTCCACCGACAACGCACGCTATATCACGGGCACCATCGTCGACTGCGATGGTGGCAGCAAGCTGGGCGACGCGTCGGCCGATGCGCTGCATCCGCCCAAGGCCCCGGGCAAGGCGGCCTGAGCCGCGCAGCTTTCCGCACATTCAAGCACGCATGCATCCGCACAACTACGACAAGGAGACTCCAGTGACATCACCCGTGCTCTATCACGCCGCCGAAGGCGTGGCCACCATCACCCTGAACCGCCCCGACGTGCTCAACGCGCTCAACAGCGCGCTGATGATCGAGCTGCGCGCCGCCGTCGAGCGCGCCGCGCAGGACGAGGCCGTGCGCGCTGTGGTGCTGACCGCCAATGGCCGCGGCTTTTGCGCGGGCGCCGACCTGGCCGGGCGCGAGCCCGGGCTGCAGGATTCGGGCACGCTGCTGCGCGAGCGCTACCACCCGATCATCCTGGCGCTGCGCAATATGCCCAAGCCTGTCATCACCTCGGTCAACGGCGTAGCGGCAGGCGCCGGCGTGAGCCTGGCGCTGGCCGGCGACGTGGTGCTGGCCGCGCGCTCGGCATCGTTCCTGCAGGCGTTCTCCAAGATCGGGCTGGTGCCGGATGCCGGCAGCACTTACTTCCTTCCCCGCTACGCGGGCGAGATGCGGGCACGCGCGCTCGCCATCCTGGCCGAGAAGATCGACGCGGAAGAAGCGCATCGCATCGGCCTGGTGTGGAAGGTGCATGAGGACGACGCCCTTACGGCCGAGACCGCCAAGCTGGCCGCCCACCTGGCGCAGATGCCCACCTTTGCCTACGGCTTGATCAAGGAAGCGCTCAACGCCAGCCTGGAGAGCGACCTGCCGGCGCAGCTCGAGCGCGAGGCCACGCTGCAGTCGCGCGCATCGCGCAGCGAGGACTTCAAGGAAGGCGTGGCGGCGTTCCTGGAAAAGCGCAAGCCGGCCTTCAAGGGCCGCTGACCGGTTTGCTCCCCGTGCCCACTCGTGGGAGCGGGGACGGGGGAGAGGGCGGGCGCTCGCAGAAGCGATCCGTCTCCCGCTATCACCGACTTCGCATCGCACCACGCTTCGAAACCAGGAGACGCGCATCATGCTAGGCCTCATGCAAGACCGTCCGTTGCTGATTTCCTCACTGATCGAGTACGCCGCGCAGTACCACCCGCAGCAGGAGATCGTGTCGCGCACGATCGATGGCGGCACGGTGCGCTCCAACTACGCGCAGGTGCACCGCCGCGCAAAGCGGGTCGCCAGTGCGCTCACCGGGCTCGGCGGACTCGGCGGACTCGGCATCGAGCAAGGCGATCGCGTCGGCACGCTGGCGTGGAACACGCACCGCCACCTGGAGCTGTACTTTGGCGTGTCGGGCGCGGGCGTGGTGCTGCATACCGTCAATCCCCGCCTGTTCCCCGAGCAGATCGACTACATCATCAATCATGCGGAAGACCGCGTGCTCTTCTTCGACCCCTGCTTCGCGCCGCTGGTGGCGCAGCTCGCGCCGCGCCTGTCCACCGTCACGCACTACGTGGCGATGACCGATCGCGCCGGCACCGACGCGCTCGATCTTGCCGGCAAGCTGCCTAACCTGCTGTGCTACGAGGACCTGGTCGAGGCCGGCAGCGAGGACTACGCATGGCCGCAATTCGACGAGCGCACCGCATCGTCGCTTTGCTACACATCGGGCACCACCGGCAACCCCAAGGGCGTGCTGTATTCGCATCGCTCCACCGTGCTGCACAGCCTCAAGGCCTGCGCGTTCGACACCTTCGGCGTCAACGCGGACAGCGCGATCCTGCTGGTCGTGCCGCTGTTCCATGCGAACGCCTGGGGCATGCCCTACGCCTGCGCCATGACGGGCGCCAAGATGGTATTGCCCGCCCAGCACCTGGATGGCGAAAACGTCTACCGCATGCTGCGCGACGAGCGCGTGACCTTCTCCACCGCGGTGCCCACAGTGTGGCTGATGCTGTTCCAGTACCTCGACGCGCATCCCGAGATCGATCCGCGCTCGCTCGGGCTCAAGCTCGCCGGCGTGGGCGGCTCGGCCGCGCCGGCGGCGATGATCGAGCGCTTCGAGCAGCAGTTCGGCGCGCGTTTCGTCCAGGGCTGGGGCATGACGGAGACCAGCCCGATCGGCGTGATCAGCACCTTGCTGCCCAAGCACCAGGCGCTCGGCACGCAGGACCAGTTGAAGATCAAGCTCAAGCAAGGCCGCGCGCTGTGGGGCGTGGACCTGTGCATCGAGGACGACCAGGGCAATGCGCTGCCGCACGACGGCCACGCCTTTGGCCGGCTCAAGGTACGCGGGCCGTGGATCGCCTCCGCCTACTTCAAGGCAGAGCATGACGCGCTCGACGCCGACGGCTGGTTCGACACCGGCGACGTCGCCAATATCGATGCGGATGGCTATGTGCAGCTGGTGGATCGCGCCAAGGATGTGATCAAGTCAGGCGGCGAATGGATCTCCTCCATCGACCTGGAAAACGCCACCATGGGCCATCCCGCCGTGGCGGAAGCCGCCGTCGTGGGCGTGCCGCATCCCAAGTGGCAGGAGCGCCCTCTGCTGGTGGTGGTACGCCGGCCCGGCAAGGACGTGAGCGCCGCCGAACTGCTCGACTATCTCGCGGCGCGCGTCGCCAAATGGTGGGTGCCCGACGACGTCGCCTTTGTCGATTCGCTGCCTCACACCGCCATCGGCAAGCTGCTCAAGGTGAAGCTGCGGGAACAATTCAAGGACTACGTCCTGCCTACAGCGCAGGATCCCAATCAAGCAAGGAGCAACGCAACATGAGCACCAGCAGCGAACGCATCGTCCTGACCATCGAAGACGGCGTGGCCGAGGTCAGGCTCAACCGGCCCGACAAGATGAACGCCCTCGACCCCGCCATGTTCGACGCGCTGATCGACGCCGGCCAGCTTCTCGCGCGCGAGCCGGACTTGCGCGCGGTGGTGCTGTCGGGCGAAGGCCGCGCGTTTTGCGCCGGGCTCGATATGCAGAGCATGGCCGGGCTGGGAGGCGGCCAGGGCGACGCCATCGCCGCAGGCCGGCTCGCGGCGCGCACCCATGGCATCTCCAACCGTCCGCAGTTTGCCTGCATGGTCTGGCGCGAATTGCCGGTGCCGGTGATTGCCGCCGTGCACGGCGTGGCCTTCGGCGGCGGCTTGCAGGTCGCGCTCGGCGCGGACCTGCGCTATGTCACCGCAGACACGCGCCTGTCGGTGATGGAGATCAAGTGGGGGCTGGTGCCCGACATGGCCGGCATGCTGCTGATGCGCGGCCTGGTGCGCCCCGACCGCCTGCGCGAGCTGATCTACAGCGGCCGCATCGTCACCGGCGAAGAAGCATGCGCGCTGGGCCTGGCCACTGCCGTGGTGGACGACCCGCGCGCAGCCGCGCTGGCCACCGCGCGCGATATCGCCGGCCGCAGCCCGGACGCAATCCGCGCCGCCAAGCGATTGATGCAGGTGAGCGAGCACGGCGACGGCGCCGCCATCCTGCTGGCCGAATCGGTCGAGCAGGACCGGCTGATCGGCGGCGCCAACCAGCGTGAAGCAGTGATCGCCAATATGGAAAAGCGGGCACCGACGTTCAAGCCGGCGTCGTAGCGTTGCGTGGCGCCGGGCCGGTTGCTGCGTTGCGTTTTGTGCGCTCAGGCGTGCTGACGCGTTCGTTGGCGCCGCATCCGGCGATAGAGTGCCACGTAGACCGCCAGGTTAAGCGCCAGCACCACGGCCCCGAGCACGATCTGGATCTCGCGTGTGAGGCCCTCGGGATAGATCAGCGCCAGCACGTAGTGCTGTACGAAATCCCCATCATAGGCCTGCTGCCCCGCGCGCAGGCGCAGCGCGCTTTCCAGCGGGGTGAGCGGGCAGATCCACCCGCTCCACTCCACCACCACGCCCCACGCCACTGCCGGCAAGTGCAGCCACGCCATGCGCGGCCAGCGCAGCACCAGCAGACCACCCAGCATCACAAAGAGGATAAAGGCGAGGTGCAACAGGACGATGGCGTCCGCGAGCCAGGCTGCCATCATCGTCCTTGCCGACCGGTCCAGTAGCCCGGCACCGCGAACGCCGCCTTCAGGTGTTCGATAAAAAAGCGGATCTTGGCCGGCACCGGCCGCTGCTGCGGGTACACGGCAAGGATGTCGTAATCCGGCAGCGCGTACTCGTCGAGCACGGTGATCAACTCGCCGCTCTCCAGCTGCGGCAGGATCTCCCAGGTGGAGCGCCAGCCCAGCCCCAGGCTCTCGCCAGTCCAGCGATGCAGCAACTCGCCATCGTTGCAATCGAGGTTGCCGCTCACACGCACCGTGACGGTCTTGCCGTCCTGCTGGAAGTACCAGCCGCGCTGCTGGCCGCCCTGCAGGTTGAAGGCCAGGCAGTTGTGCTGCGCGAGATCGTCCAATGTCTGTGGCACGCCATGGCGCGCGAAATACGCGGGCGTGCCGCACACCACCCGCTTGTTGGTCGCCAGCTTGATGGCAACAAAGTTCGGGTCGATGGCCCCGCCGATGCGGATGCCCACGTCATAGCCCTCGCGCACCAGGTCCACCACGCGATCGGTCAGGTTGAAGGAAATCTGCACCTCGGGATTCGCCGCCAGGAACGCCGGCGCATGCGGCGCCACATGCTTGCGCCCGAACGCCGCCGGCGCCGACACGATCAGGTGGCCGGTCGCCTTGTGCTTGCCTTCGGCGATCAGCATCTCGGCACGGTCTAGGTCTGCCAGCGCCTTCTTGCACTGCTCCATGAATGCCGCGCCCTGCTCCGTCACCACGATGCGCCGCGTCGAGCGGTGCAGCAGCTTCACGCCGATGCGCGCCTCCAGCGCATTGATGCGACGCCCGATCATCACCGGCGTCACCCCTTGCGTCAGCGCGGCGGCAGCCATGCTGCCGTGTTCGACGACGGCGATAAAGGCTTCGATCTGTTTTAGCTTGTCCATGCTGTGTGTCTCCTGGGCGTCATTGTGGCGCATTTGGAGGCGGGGGGCATGTGCTGGGGGCTATGGGGGCGATTTGGGTGGGGGTATGAGTGGGGCTGCATTTTTTGCCGTGGGTGGCACAGTCGTTGGCGATGGCGCATGTGGCATGCGTGACCAGGCAAGTACTGCCCTGAATCAAGCGCTCAGGCCATTCATCACTGCACTCACCTGCCCGCGCGCACCGCGGGCCGCCCTCGCGGCATCGCTTGCGCGCAGTGCCGCACCTCCTTGCTGAACTCGGCGCAGGCGTGGGTCATCAGGTCTTCCGAGCGGTAAACGAGGAACACGCGGAACTCGGGGAGTTCGTCGCTGATCGGCAGCCGTGCCAGTGACGAAGGATCGAGCCGCAGCGGGCCGGTGCCGTCGAACACGAAGTCCGACCACATGCTGATCAGGTCGGTGCGCGTGGCGAGTTGCAGGCCGAGCAGGTTGGAGGCGCTCTGCACCACGCGCTTGGGCATGTCGAGCCGGTGCAGGCGCATCAGGCTGGCGAGCGGGCTGCCGGGGTCGTCGAGCGGGTCGAGCACGAGCCAGTCGGCGTCGAGCAGGGGACGCAGCCGGCGTACCCGCCGCAGCGGATGGCCGGCGCGCACCGCCAGCGACATGCCGGTGGAAAACAGCGGTTCCCACTGAAACGCGCCGGTGCCGGGGCCGCTGTTGGTCGAGATCAGGCCGAGGTCGAGCCGGCCCTCGCGCAGCCCTTCGAGGATCTGTTGCGGGCGCAGCTCGAAGCCGCGCATGGCGACGTTGGGGAAGCGCTTGCGAAAGGCGGCCATGGCGTCGGGCAGCGGGCCGCTGGAGGCCACCGCGGTGAAGCCGATGTTGAGCTGCGCGTCGGCGTGGCCGCGGATGGCTTCGATGTCTTCCAGCGCATGCCGCAGTTCCTGCTCGACCAGGCTGGCGCGCTTGACCAGCGCCACGCCGTAGGCGGTGAGGCTGATGCCGCGCACAGAGCGCGACATCAGCGTGACGCCGAGCTCGCGTTCCAGTTCGGCAATCGCTTTGGACAGCGCCGGCTGCGACACATGGAGGCTGCGCGAGGCTTCGTGGA
This sequence comes from Cupriavidus sp. CuC1, assembly GCF_044627735.1. NCBI lineage: Bacteria > Pseudomonadati > Pseudomonadota > Betaproteobacteria > Burkholderiales > Burkholderiaceae > Cupriavidus > Cupriavidus sp. CuC1. The sequence goes on from NZ_JBIUHC010000111.1 coordinate 12,613, forward strand.
TGCTGCCGTGCTGGGCCACCGCCAGCAGGATGCGTAGTTGCTGCAGCTTCATCTTTGGCTTTTCCTTTTCGGGTTTTCCCGGACGCCCCGCAACGGTGCGGCCCGCCCCGGCGCCGTGCGCGAGCGCCGTTGGCGGCACTGCCGCGCGTACCCGGCCCTGCGCCGCGAATGTCCCATGGCACAAGGGTTCTCGGTACTTGTACCGATAGCGGCGCAGTCCTGGTTATGACGGCGATGCCATTTGGTTATCAAGATGAAAATATATGATTTTTGGCTTGCTGTGTTTGCCTCAATACTTCATCGCCAGGGAGTCCCCACCTTCCCCGCGATGGATGCCAGGCAACCGCCGGCCTCCACGCCCCACCCCCCTCAACCAGTTCGTGGAGAAACCGACATGAACGATGCCACCCTGCCTGCGGCGCCCTCGCTGGCCCCTTCCCAGGCCGCGCCCGCAAGCCCGGCGCGCCAGAGCCAGTCCCGCCTGATCGCCGCGTGCTCGATCGGCAATGCGCTGGAAATGTACGACTTCACCGTCTACAGCTTCTTCGCGCTGCTGATCGGCAAGCTGTTCTTTCCGTCCGACAGCGCATATGGCTCGCTGCTGCTGGCGGTGGCGACCTTCGGTATCGGCTTCGTGATGCGGCCGCTGGGCGGCTTCGTGATCGGCAATTACGCTGACCGCCATGGCCGCAAGGCGGCGATGACGCTGACCATCGGCCTGATGGTCATTGGCACGATGTGCCTGGCCTTCGCCCCGACCTACGCGTTCGCTGGCTTGTTCGGGCCGGTGATGATCGTGGCCGGGCGCCTGCTGCAGGGCTTTTCCCTGGGTGGCGAGATTGGCGCTTCCACCGCCATGCTGATGGAGGGCGGCGGCCTCAAGGGCCGTGGCTTTCGCGTCAGCTGGCAGCTCGGCAGCCAGGGCATCGCGGCGACGCTGGGCGCGCTTACGGCAGCCATCCTTTATGGCGTGCTGCCGCAGGCTTCGCTGGAAAGCTGGGGCTGGCGCGTGCCCTTCGTGCTGGGCCTGCTGATCGCGCCGGTGGGGCTGTATATCCGCGCTCACCTGGACGAGACGCACACCGCCGAGGCGCATGCGCCGAGCCCGCTCGGCACGCTGTTCCGCGAGCATGGCGGCACCGTGGTCAAGGGCATCCTGACCATTATCGGCGGCACGGTCGCCACCTATCTGGTGGTGTATTTCATGCCCACCTACATGATCCGCGAACTGCATCTGCCGCCGTCGTTGTCGCTGCTGTCGGGCTGCGTGACGGGTGTGGTGTGCCTGATGATGTCGCTGGTGGCCGGCACCCTGGCCGACCGCCTGCCGCGCCGCAAGCCGCTGGTGCTGGGCTCGATGGCCTTTACGCTGGTGTGCCTCTATCCGGCGTTCTGGCTGATGACCCATTACCCGAGCGTGCCGCTGGTGCTGTCGCTGTCCGCTCTGCTGACCGCCAGTGTCTACCTGGGCTCCACGCCGATGCTGCTGATGATGATGGAACTCCTGCCGGCCAACGTGCGCGCCAGCGGCCTGTCGGTGATCTACGCGGTGGGCGTAACGGTGTTCGGCGGCTCCTGCCAGTTCATCGTCACCTGGATGCTGGCCAAGACCGGCAACCCGATGGCGCCCGCCTTCTACATGATGGCCTGCGGTGCCGTGACCATCCTGGCAGTGCTGACGATCCGCGAAAACCAGGAGCATTGAGCGCTCCCTCCTCGACCTGGCCAGCCTGGCCAACTTGCAGCAAAGGATAAAGACATGACCCGCGAACCTACCCTGACGCCCTTCCAGTTGCTGCCGCACCTGCTGCCGGCGATCCAGATCGATGCCGAGACCTTTATCGGCATCCGCCGCCAGATCCACGCCCAGCCCGAACTCGGCTTCGAGGTCGGCGCCACCAGCAAGCTGGTGGCCACCCTGCTGGAGAGCTGGGGCTACGAGGTGCACACCGGCATCGGCAAGAGCGGCGTGGTGGGGCAGTTGAAGCTGGGCAACGGCAAGCGCCGCCTGGGCATCCGTGCCGACATGGATGCGTTGCCTGTCGTCGAGGCTACGGGCCTGCCGTACGCCAGCAAGGTCCCCGGCAAGATGCATGCGTGCGGCCACGACGGCCACACCGCCATCCTGCTGGCCGCCGCCAAGGCGCTGGCGGACAGCCGCGATTTCGACGGCACCCTCAACCTGATCTTCCAGCCCGACGAGGAAAACCTCTGCGGCGCGCGCGCGATGATCGAGGATGGCCTGTTCGAGCGTTTCCCGTGCGATGCCGTGTTCGCCTTGCACAACATGCCGGGCGTGCCGGCCGGCACCTTCCGCGCGCTGCCCGGCCCGGTGAGCCTGTCGTCCGACGTGGCCGACGTGACCGTCAAGGGCGTGGGCGGGCACGGCGCCATGCCGCACCGCGCGCGCGATCCGATCGCGGCGTCGGCGGCCATCGTCACCGCGCTGCAAACGGTGGTGGCACGCAATGTGGCGCCCGACGATACGGCGGTGCTGTCGGTGGGCTTTATCCGTGGCGGCGCAACGCACAACGTGATTCCGGAATCGGTCACGCTGGGCCTGAACGTACGCGCCGCGCGCCCTGAGACGCGCGCGCTGGTGGAGCAGCGCATCCGCGAGATCGTCAGCCTGACCGCGCAGGCGCACGGCGTGGAAGCGCACATCGACTATCGCCAGCTGACGCCGCCGATGGTCAACACGGAGGCCGAAACAACGCTGGCGCAGCAGGTTTGCGCGGAGCTGGTCGGCGCCGACAAAGTCGTGACGCAAGCGCCCAAGGGCCTGAACGGCAGCGAGGACTTTGCGTGGATGCTGAACGAGGTGCCGGGTTGCTACCTGATCCTGGGCAACGGCGAAGGCGAGTTCGGCGGCTGCATGGTGCACAACCCGGGCTACGACTTCAACGACCAGGTGCTGCCGCTGGGCGCGGCTTGCTGGGTCCGGCTGGCGCAGACTTACCTGGCTGGCTGAGACAGCGTGGGCGGACCCGCTGCTGCGTGGTCCGCGTCCGCCGCGGCATCCTCCTCTCGCGATGTCGCGCCTGCATCCGCGAGCGCGCTCGCCTGGAGGACTTCGGGCGGAACCGGCGCCGGCGACGGTACTGCGGGTGCGGGCGCTGTAACGGGTACGGCAGTTGCCACCGCCGATGCTGCCGCGGGCGGCATCGGCGCCCTCCCCAGTTGCGCGCTGATCTCCGCCGCTTCGCCCAGCACATAGGCAAGCCGGCGCAGCGGCCGGCTGACCTGCAGCTGCAGGTAGACCGCCAGCGCGGCGCCCGACACAAAGACAAGGCCGTACAGCGAGAGCAGCGGCAGCAGGCTGGCACCCTTGCGCGGCAATTCGAACAGGCCCGTGACCAGCATCAGCGCGGCCGGGCTCACCGCGATCAGCAAGCCGATCGTCTTCGCCATGCCCTCCCACATCCGCAGTTGCACCTCCACGCGCCGGGCCCTTGCGCGCAGCGCCTGGGCGGGGACCCGTGCCAGCGAGCGCAGCAGCGCGCTCTCCGCTTCATCGTGCCGGTCGACCTGGTCGGCCAACGCGCCAAGCGGATCGCGCAACCTGCGCGCGAGCGCCGGCAGGTGCGTCAGCAGCAGCGCCCCCAGCCCGGCCACGCTGCCGCCCAGCAGTACGTAGACGAGTCGCGCCATCCATGGCGCGGGTGAGTGCCGGAGCTGGTACTTGGTGTAAAGCACCGCGCCGGTCACCAGCAGCGCGGCCAGCGAACAGGTCCAGAACAACCCCAGCAAACCGCGCTGCAGCCGCATCAGCCGCGTGGCGGCCGGTGGCAGGCCGGTGGCATCGGCGCTATTGGCGCTATTGGCGCTATTGGCGACATTGGCGACATTGGCGACATTGGCGGTATGGGATACGGCGGGCGGCTTCCGCTTGAGCGCGTCGAGCAATTCGCGGGTGGGAGGGAGCCTGGTCAGCATGGTGGTTCAGATGGCAATGGGATTCCTGCGCGGTGTCCGGGCACTGGCGCAATACCCGCACATTGTCGCCATTTAGCGCGCTGCGGGGGGCGTGCCGGGGCCGCTGGCCGGCCTTTTCCAGCAATTTGCCACGTATCGTTGCCGTCACACAACGTATAGCAATGGCGTGCGCCAGAGCGGGCTGGGTGACCGTGTCTTCTGCGCCCGCCACCCTCATTCGATATCAGAGGTATCGAATCAACTGATCTCCCTTCCCTTTATCCCGCACCGCTTGCGGGAATAGCATGGACTCCAACAGCAATTCAATGCCATTCACAAAACATTGCAGCAACATTGGAGACAGACATGCCCAAGATGAGAGCAGTTGACGCGGCCATCGCCGTTCTGGAAAAAGAAGGTATCACCACCGCGTTCGGCGTGCCAGGCGCCGCCATCAACCCGTTCTACTCGGCCATGCGCCGGGCCGGCACCATCGACCATTTCCTGGCCCGCCACGTGGAAGGCGCCTCGCATATGGCCGAAGGCTACACCCGCGCCGAGGCCGGCAATATCGGCGTGTGCATCGGCACCTCGGGCCCGGCCGGCACCGACATGATCACCGGCCTGTACTCGGCCTGGGCTGACTCCATCCCCATTCTCTGCATCACCGGCCAGGCGCCGCGTGCGCGCTTGTACAAGGAAGACTTCCAGGCCGTCGATATCGAATCGATCGCCAAGCCGGTGACCAAGTGGGCCGTGACCGTGCGCGAGCCGGCGCTGGTGCCGCAAGTGTTCCAGCAAGCCTTCCACCTGATGCGCTCGGGCCGCCCGGGTCCGGTGCTGATCGACCTGCCCTTCGACGTGCAAGTGGCCGAGATCGAGTTCGATCCGGAAACCTACCAGCCGCTCGCCCCGTACAAGCCGTCCGCCTCTCGCCCGCAGATCGAGAAGGCCATCGCCATGCTCAACGCAGCCGAGCGCCCGCTGATCGTGTGCGGCGGCGGCGTGATCAACGCCGACGCGGCCGACCTGCTGGTGGAATTCGCCGAACTGGTCAACGTGCCGGTGGTCCCCACGCTGATGGGCTGGGGCGTGCTGGCCGACGACCATCCGCTGCAAGCCGGCATGGTGGGCCTGCAGACTTCGCACCGCTATGGCAACGCCACGATGCTGGCATCGGACTTCGTGCTCGGCATCGGCAACCGTTGGGCCAACCGCCACACCGGCAGCGTCGATGTCTACACCAAGGGCCGCAAGTTCGTGCACGTGGATATCGAGCCCACCCAGATCGGCCGCGTGTTCGGCCCCGACCTGGGCATCGTGTCCGACGCCAAGCTCGCGCTGGAGCAGTTCGTGGAAGTGGCGCGCGAAATGAAGATGGCCGGCCGCCTGCCGTGCCGCAAGAGCTGGGTGGCGGACGTGCAGAAGCGCCGCCGCACCATGCAGCGCAAGAGCGACTTCGACAACGTGCCGGTCAAGCCGCAGCGCGTGTACCGCGAGATGAACCAGTACTTCCCGCGCGATGTCCGCTACGTGTCCACCATCGGCCTGTCGCAGATCGCCGCCGCGCAGTTCCTGTCGGTCAACGAGCCGCGCCACTGGATCAACTGCGGCCAGGCCGGCCCGCTGGGCTGGACCATTCCCGCCGCGATCGGCGTGAAGGTGGCTTCGCCGGAATCGGATGTGGTGGCCATCTCGGGCGACTACGACTTCCAGTTCATGATCGAAGAGCTGGCCGTGGCCGCGCAGTTCAAGGTGCCGTACATCCACCTGGTGGTGAACAACTCCTACCTCGGGCTGATCCGCCAGGCGCAGCGCAATTTCGAGATGGACTACTGCGTGCAGCTGGCCTTCGACAACGTCAACTCGCCCGAGTTGAACGGCTACGGCGTGGACCATGTGAAGGTGGTGGAAGGCCTGGGCTGCAAGGCGATCCGCGTGTTCAAGCCGGAAGACATCGCGCCGGCCTTTGCCGAAGCACGCGACCTGATGGCCGAGTTCTCGGTGCCGGTGGTGGTTGAAGTGATCCTGGAACGCGTGACCAATATCGCGATGGGCACCGAGATCGACAACATCAACGAGTTCGAGCCGATCGAAGACATCGAGGAAGCCATCCTCAAGGAAGAAGTGGAAACGGCGTAAGCATCAGCAGGCTGACAAGCGCGGGCCATGAGCCCGCGCGCATTCTGCAATCTTTACCGCTGCATTAGCGCGCCCCCAATCACCGCATCCGCGCGAGCGGAAAACACAAGACAAGTCACCCGGAGACTTCAATGCCAAAGCTTGCCGCCAACCTGACCATGCTGTTCAACGAAGTGGCCTTCCTCGACCGCTTTGAAGCCGCCGCGCGCGCGGGCTTCCGCGGCGTGGAGTTCCTCTTCCCCTACGCCTTCCACGCGGACCAGATCGCCGACCGACTCAACCGCTTCCAGCTCGACCTGGTGCTGCACAACCTGCCGGCGGGCAAGTGGGAAGCGGGCGAGCGCGGCATCGCCTGCCACCCGGACCGCGTGAGTGAATTCCAGGACGGCGTGGGCGAGGCGATCAAGTACGCCAAGGTGCTGGGCGTGCGCCAGCTCAACTGCCTGGTCGGCATCCAGCCGCAGAACGTCAAGCGTGAACAGGCACAGGAAACGCTGGTGGATAACCTGCGCTTCGCTTCGCAGGCGCTCGCCGCCGAGCAGATCGATCTGCTGGTCGAGCCGATCAACACCTTTGATATTCCCGGCTTTTTCCTGTCGCGCACGCAGCAGGCGCTGGACCTGATCGCACAGGTCAACGCCCCCAACCTCTACGTGCAGTACGACATCTATCACATGCAGCGCATGGAAGGCGAAATCGCCGCCACGCTGAAAGCTAACCTGCCGAAGATCAAGCACGTGCAGCTGGCTGACAACCCGGGGCGCAATGAACCGGGCACCGGCGAGCTGAACTACCACTTCCTGTTCCAGTGGCTCGACCAGATCGGCTACGACGGCTGGGTCGGCTGCGAGTACAAGCCGCGCACGACCACCACGGAAGGACTGGGCTGGCGCGCTGAACACGGCGTGCAGTAATTCCTTTGAGCCGCTGTTCATGCTGCGTGCGCACGGCGCTTGTTTGCTCCCCTCTCCCGCGCGGCGGGAGGGGGGAGCAACAGCCGGTCGTCATGGCAGGCGGCGCTGGCGCATCCGGTGGCTTCGCTCAACGCCCCAAACATCAACAAAACAGATTTCAACATCCCATCAAGGAGACATCACATGGCAAACCAACGCAACGTCGGCTTTATCGGCCTGGGCATCATGGGCGCACCGATGGCGGGCCACCTGCGCGCGGCCGGCCACACGCTGTTCGTGCATGACGTCAACCCCGCTCCGCAAGTGCTGGTCGATGCCGGCGTCACGGTCTGCACCAGCGCCGAGGAAGTCGCCAAGCGCGCGGACATCATCGTGATCATGGTGCCGGACACCCCGCACGTGGAAGCCGTGCTGTTCGCCGAGAAGGGCGTGGCCGCCGCGCTCAAGAGCGCCGGCAAGGAAGCCGCGCACGGCAAGATCGTGGTCGACATGAGCTCGATCTCGCCGATCGCCACCAAGGACTTCGCCGCACGCGTCAACAAGCTGGGCGCCGCCTACCTGGACGCACCGGTCTCCGGCGGCGAAGTGGGCGCCAAGGCCGCATCGCTGACCATCATGGTCGGCGGCCCGCAAGAATCGTTCGACGAGGTCAAGCCGCTGTTCGACCTGATGGGCAAGAACGTGACGCTGGTCGGCGGCAACGGCGACGGCCAGACCACCAAGGTGGCCAACCAGATCATCGTGGCGCTGAATATCCAGGCCGTGTCCGAAGCGCTGCTGTTCGCCTCCAAGGCGGGCGCGGATCCGGCGCGCGTGCGCCAGGCGCTGATGGGCGGCTTCGCCGCTTCGCGCATCCTGGAAGTGCATGGCGAGCGCATGGTCAAGCGTACCTTCGATCCGGGCTTTCGCATCGAGCTGCACCAGAAGGACCTGAACCTGGCGCTGCAAGGCGCGAAGGCGCTGGGCGTGGCACTGCCCAACACCGCCACCGCGCAGGAGCTGTTCAACACCTGCGCCGCCAATGGCCTGGGCAAGCAAGACCACTCGGCACTGTGCCGCGCCATCGAGATCATGTCGAACCATGAGATCGCCAAGGGCGGCGCCAAGTAAGCAGCACCATCACGGCCTGCCTGCATAGGCAGGCCAGCGTCATTCCCCGGCCGTTCGCGGCCGGGGCGCAGCACTTCCGGATCCAGTCATGTACGCCACCGATTCCCACTCCACCTTGTTGGTGCCTGCCCGCCCCGCCGGACTCACCGATCCGCGCGCCCTGCTGCGCGACCTGTTCGATACCGCGGTTGCCGCGGTCAGCGCCAGCCATTGCCTGCCGCCGCAACTGCCCACGCCGCCCAAGGGCCGCACGGTGGTGATCGGTGCCGGCAAGGCCGCCGCCGCCATGGCGCAGGCTGTGGAGGCGCACTGGCAAGGCGAGATCTCCGGACTGGTTGTTACGCGCTATGGACATGGCGCGCCGTGCCAGCGCATCGAGGTAGTGGAAGCCGCGCACCCGGTGCCCGACGAAGCCGGGCAGCGCGCCGCGCAGCGCATGGTGGAACTGGTCAAGGGCCTCACCGCCGATGACCTGGTGCTGTGCCTGATCTCCGGCGGCGGCTCCGCGCTGCTGGCCGCACCGACCGACGGCTTAACGCTTGCCGACAAGCAGGCCGTGAACAAAGCGCTGCTAAAGAGCGGCGCCAACATCGGCGAGATGAACTGCGTGCGCAAGCACCTGTCGGCGCTCAAGGGCGGCCGGCTGGCATTGCACTGCGCGCCGGCCCGCGTCGAGACGCTGTTGATTTCCGATATCCCCGGTGACGATCCCACGTTGATCGCCAGCGGCCCGACCCTGCCCGACGCCACCACCTGCGCCGACGCGCTGGCGGTGATCGCGAAGTACGGCATCGAAGTGCCCGCCAATGTGCGCGCCCACCTGGAGAGCGGCGCGGGCGAAACGCCCAAGCCCGGCGATGCGCGTTTCAACGGCCATCGCAGCGTCACGCTCGCCACCGCGCAGCAATCGCTGGAAGCCGCGGCAGCGCGTGCGCGCGAGCTGGGCGTTGAAGCCCACATCCTGTCCGACAGCATCGAAGGCGAGTCGCGCGATGTGGCACTGGTGCATGCCGCCATCGCGCGCCAGGTCGCGCAGCATGGCCAGCCGTTCAGGAAGCCCTGCGTGATCCTGTCCGGTGGCGAGACCACGGTGACGGTGCGCGGCAGCGGCCGCGGCGGGCGCAATGCCGAATTTCTGCTGGCGCTCGCGGTCGCACTGGACGGGCTGCCGGGCGTGCATGCCATTGCCTGCGACACCGACGGCATCGACGGCTCCGAAGACAACGCCGGCGCGCTGCTAGCGCCCGATACGCTGACCCGTGCCGCGGCACGCGGACTGTCCGCACGCGCGCACCTCGGCAACAACGACGGCTATGGTTTCTTCGCCGGCCTGGACGACCTGATCGTCACCGGCCCGACCCGTACCAACGTGAATGATTTCCGCGCCATCCTGATTGTGTAAGTGTGTAAGCCACGTGTTTGAACAAAGGCGCGCCGTTTGCTGCGCGCCGCCCGAGATTGGAAGAGGAGACAAAATGAGACGCCAGCGCAAAGCCAAGATCGTTGCCACGCTCGGACCGGCCAGCACCGACATCGAAGTGATCCGGCAGTTGTTCGAAGCCGGGGCGGATGTATTCCGCCTGAACTTCAGCCACGGCTCGCACGACGACCACAAGCGCCGCTACGACGCGGTGCGCCAGGTGGAGGCCGAGACCGGCCGGCCCATCGCCGTGCTGGCCGACCTGCAAGGCCCCAAGCTGCGCATCGGCACCTTTGCCGCGGGCAAGGTCGCGCTCAAGGCCGGCGACGCGTTCGTGCTCGACAGCGATCCCAGCCCGGGCGATGCCACCCGCGTGCACCTGCCGCATCCGGAGCTGTTCCGCGTGGCCGCGCCGGGCCAGTCGCTGCTGATCGACGACGGCAAGGTGCAGTTGAGGATCGAGGCGGTGGCCAGCGGCAGCATTGCCACGCGCGTGGTCAACCACGGCACGCTGTCCGACCGCAAGGGCGTGAACGTGCCCGACGCCGTGATCCCGATCCCCGCGCTGACCGAGAAAGACCGCAAGGATCTCGACTTCGCGCTGGCGCTGGGCGCGGACTGGATCGCGCTGTCGTTCGTGCAGCGCCCGGCCGACATCGTGGAAGCGCGCGAGATCATCGGCACCCGTGCCGGCGTGCTGTCCAAGATCGAGAAGCCCGCCGCGCTGCAGCAGCTCGAAGAAATCGTGCGCGTGTCCGACGCGGTGATGGTGGCGCGCGGCGACCTGGGCGTGGAATTGCCGCCGGAGCGCGTGCCGGGTGTGCAAAAGCGCATCCTGCGCATCTGCCGCCAGCACGGCAAGCCCATCGTGATCGCCACGCAGATGCTGGAATCGATGATCGATTCGCCGGTGCCCACGCGCGCCGAAGCGTCCGATGTGGCGAGCGCGATCTATGACGGTGCCGATGCGGTGATGCTGTCGGCCGAGTCGGCCAACGGCCGCCACCCGGTGCCGGCGGTGGCCATCATGAACCGCATCATCACCGAGGTGGAACGCGACCCGCTGTACCGCAACCTGCTCGACGCGGGCCACGAAGCGCCGCTGTCCACGCGCCAGGATGCGATCTGCGCAGCGCTGCGCGAAGTCACGCAGATCATCGGCGCGGTGGCCACCGTCACCTACACCTCGTCGGGCTCCACAGCGCTGCGCGCGGCGCGCGAGCGGCCGTGCGCGCCCATCGTCAGCATCACGCCGAACCTGGAGATCGCGCGGCGGCTGGCGCTTGCCTGGGGCGTGCATTCCACCGTCAGCCCGGATGTGCAAAGCGTGGACGAGATGGTGAATGCCGCCACCCGCGCCGCGCTGGTCGAAGGCTATGCGGTACCCGGCGACCAGATCACGATCGCGGCGGGCATGCCGTTTGGCCAGGGCGGCACCACCAACCTGCTGCGCGTGGCTGAGATCAGCGGCGCGGAGCCGGGCAAGACGCAGGCGCTGGGTGCTGCCAGCACGACGCCAGCGGTTACCGCCTGATACACCCCACGCATGGGCCGGCGGCATTGCCGTTGCTATACTGATCGACACGCCGCGGCCAACTGTTTGCCGCGGCGATCAACCAGTAATGCGGAGCCACCATGCGTCTCGACGACGAAGCCGAAAGCCAGAATGTTGAAGACCGCCGGGGTGAAGGTTCCGGCGGTTTCGGCGGCTTCGGCGCGGGGCCCAAGACGCTCGGCATCGGCACCATCCTGGTGGCGCTGGCGGCGTCTTATTTCTTTGGCATCGACCCCTCCGTGATCATGCAGGGCGCCTCGGTGCTGCAGGGCTCGCAGCAGCACGCGCCGCAACAGCAGCATGTGCCCAGCCATCCCCCCGCCAACGACAAGATGACGGTCTTCGTGCGCAAGGTGCTCGGCAACACCGAGCGCACCTGGTCGCATATTTTCGAGACCGATCTCAACCGCCGCTATGCGCCGCCCACGCTGGTGATCTTCTCGGGCGCCACGCCCACCGCCTGCGGCAGCGGCCAGTCGGCCATGGGGCCGTTCTATTGCCCGGGCGACCAGAAGGTCTACATCGACCTGGCCTTCTACGATGAATTGCGCCAGCGCTTCGGGGCCGGCGGCGATTTTGCCCAGGCCTACGTGATTGCCCACGAGATCGGCCACCATGTGCAGAACCTGCTCGGCGTGTCGGGCAAGGTCGACGCCGCGCGCCGGCGCATGGGCGAGGCGCAGGCCAACCAGCTGTCGGTGCGCGTGGAGCTGCAGGCGGATTGCCTGGCCGGCGTGTGGGCCGCCACCGCGGAACGCATGAACCAGCAACTGCTGGAGCCCGGCGATATCGAGGAAGGCCTCAAGGCCGCCGCCGCCATCGGCGACGACCGCCTGCAAAAGCAAGCCCAGGGCTATGTCGTGCCGGAAGCGTTCACCCACGGCACCAGCGAGCAACGTACGCGCTGGTTGCGCCAGGGCCTGACCAGCGGCGACATCCGCAAGTGCGACACCTTCGCGGCCAAGCAACTCTGATTCATCCACCCATATTGCTGCGCTGCGCCGGGGTCCCGGGCAGCGTTCCCCTCGCTTGAGGGGCCATGGTTTGTGCCGAATTCGCCATGTAAACGTTGTTCACAAAGTGAGCCGTGTTTATAATCGCGGCCATGTCCGCCACCCGCCCAACGCAATCCAGCCTGTCGGCCCCGCCCGCGAACGCACCCGTTACAGCAGCACCCGCCACGCCGCTTGCCGCACGTGCCGGCGCGTCCGTTGTGCGGGCCGGCGGCGCCGCGCTGCGGCGCGAAAACGTGCGCGAAGCCTTTTTCAATGCCGCCCGCGCCTTGTTTGCCGAGGCGGGATTCAGCGGCGTCACGCTGCGCCGCATCGGCGAGCGCTGCGGCTATAGCGCGGCCGCCATCTACCGGCATTTCGAAGACAAGACCGCGCTGCTGTTCGAGCTGTGCGCGCAGGACTGGGTACGCCTGGCCGCAGCGCTGGCCGACGCGCGCGGCGCCGCCGGCACACCTGCACTGGCGCTGCCGGCCGTGCTCGATGCCTATGTGGCATGGGCCCTGGCCAACCGCCACAGCTATCACTTGATGATGATGATGGGCCTGCCGGCTGACGCCGAGCGCGCGATCGACCTGCGCTGGAGCGAGCGTTTCCCGGAAGACCCGGTAAGCACCGTGCTGCTGGCGTGCGTGCATGACCAGCAGGCCGCCGCGCTGATCGATGCCATGTACGACCCCGGCGATGTCACCGACGCGCTATGGACTGCCGTGCATGGGCTGGCGGCGCTCGACATCACCTTCGAGCACCTGCCGCGCGAGGACTGGCAGCCCCTGGCGCATCGCCAGAAGGTGCTGCTCGCGGCGGTTCTGCGCGGCTTCACCCGACCGTCCCGCTAGAGCGGCGGCCAAACACACTTCCCCCACAGCGTTTCTGCCACGCTGCCCGGCGCGCTTCGCATCTCGCGTTTCGTCTTGCCTGCGCGCCGGATCCATTCCACTGCGCCTGCGCAGCGGCTGGTTGCCGCGCAGGCGCAAATTAATCCAAAAGTGCCATGGCGTCCTTCTTTCTTCGCCGGCCCGCGTTCGCGTGGGTTATTGCCATCCTCACCATGGTGGCGGGCCTGATCGCCCTCACCCGTATTCCCATCGCGCAGTATCCGGCGGTGGCGCCGCCCACCGTGATCGTCTACGCCGACTATCCCGGCGCATCGGCGCGCACCGTGGAAGACGCGGTGACCGCGGTGCTGGAGCAGCAGATGCACGGCATTCCCGGCCTGCTCTACCTGGATGCCAGCAGCGAGGGCGGCGCCGCCACCATCACGCTGGGCTTTCGCCAGGGCACCGATGCGCAACTGGCGCAGGTCAACGTGCGCAACCGCGTCATGCAGGCCGAGCCGCTGTTGCCGGAGGCGGTGCGCCGCGGCGGCATCTTTGTGGACCAGGCCGGCAGCAGTCCCTTCATGTATGTCTCGCTGGTGTCGGGGAACAGCCAGCTCGATGAAACCGCGCTCGGCGATTTTGCCGCCGCCTCGGTGCTGCCGATGCTGCGCCGCCTGCCCGGCATCGGCAAGGCGGAGCCCTATGGGTCCGAGTACGCGCTGCGCATCTGGTTCGACCCCGACAAGCTCAACGCCTACGGCCTCACGGCCGCGGATGTCGAGCAGGCCATCAAGGCGCGCAACGGCGACGTCACCCCGGGCCAGCTCGGCGGCGCGCCGGCGGTGCCGGGCCAGCCCTACCAGGCGCTGGTGCGCCCGCCCCGGCCGCTCGCCGAGCCGGAAGCCTTCGGCCAGATCGTGGTGCGCGCCGGCGGCGACGCCTCGCTGGTACGGCTGCGCGACGTGGCGCGGGTGGAGCTGGGCGCGAGCGACTACCGCTACAGCTCGCGCCACGACGGCCGGGTGGCAGCCTCCATCGGCCTCAAGCTGGCGGACGGCGCCAACGTGCTCGCCACCTCGCGCGCGGTGCGCGCCGCGCTGGACGAAGCCGCGCGCGGCTTCCCCGCGGGCATGCGCTACGAGATCTCGTCCGACAACGCGCAGTTCGTCGAGCGCTCGATCTGGCGCGTGCTGACCACGCTGGGCGAAGCTACGGCGCTGGTCTTCCTGATCCTCTACCTGTTCCTCGGCAACCTGCGCGCCACGCTGATCCCGGTGATCGTGGTGCCGGTCTCGCTGCTTGGCACGGTTGCCTGCCTGTACGCGCTTGGCTTGTCGCTCAACGTGATCACGCTGTTCGGTGTGGTGCTGGCGATCGGCATCCTGGTCGACGACGCCATCGTGGTGGTGGAAAACGTCGAGCGGATCATGCGCGAGGACGGCGTGGACGCCATGGAGGCGGCGACCCGCTCGATGCGCGAAGTGTCCGGCGCGCTGGTAGCGGTCACGCTGGTGCTGTGCGCGGTGTTCGTGCCGATGGCGTTCCTGGGCAGCGCGGTGGGCGTGATCTACCGGCACTTCGCCATCACGCTGGCGATTTCCATCGCCTTCTCGCTGTTCTTCGCGCTCTCGCTGGCGCCGGCCATGTGCGCCAGCCTGCTGCGCCATGCGGCGCATCCGCAGCGCGGCCCGCTGGCCTGGTTCGAGCGCGGCTTCACGGCGTTCACCGCGCGCTATGCCGACTGGGTGCTGGCGCTGCAGCGGCGCCGACTGCGCTGGCTGGGCATCTACCTGGCGCTGGCGGTGGCCGGCGGTGTGCTGATGTGGCAGATCCCCGCCGACTTCCTGCCGGAGGAGGACACCGGCGAACTGGTGATCGATATGGAGCTGCCGGCCGGCGCCACGCAGGAAGACACACGCGCCACCGTCGCGGCGCTGGAGACCTGGCTGGAAGCGGGCAAGTATCCCGTGCGCTCGACCTTTGCCGTGCTGGGCTGGAGCAATTCCGGCAGCGGCGAGCAACGTGCCAGCATGTACCTGGCGCTGCGGGACTGGTCGGAGCGCGGCGCCGACGAACGCGCGCACGCCGTGCTGGCCAGGCTCCAGGCCGGGCTGGAAGCCTGGCCTGGCCGGGGACAGGCGCAGCTGTACGCGTACAACGGCGCGGCCCTGCCCGAGCTGGGCAGCACCGGCGGGCTAGACATGCGGCTGGTGGCGCAGGCCGGTTCCGGGCGCGAAGCGCTGTTTGCGGCGCGCGACAAGCTGCTTGCCGCCGTCGAGGATGAGCCGTCGCTGGGCGAGGTGCGCGCCACCACCGCCCAGCCCGCGCCGGCGCTCGACCTGCACATCGACTACGAGCGCGCGCGCAGCTTTGGCGTGGAGCCGGAGGCCATCCACCATGCGCTGTCCGCCACGCTGGGCTCGCGCTATATCGACGAAGTGGCGCGCGAAGGCCGTATCCGCCGGGTGATCCTGCAAGCGGACGCGCCCTACCGGATGGACCCGGCCAAGCTGTCCCGCGTGCATGTGCGCAATGCGCGCGGCGGCATGGTATCGCTGGGCGCTTTCGCCGAACTGGTCTGGGGCAAGGGCGAAGCCACCCTGGAGCGGTTCAACGGGCTCACCTCGGTGCGCATCAACGCCGAAGTGGCGCCGGGCCACAGCACCGGCACGGCCATGGAACGCCTCACGGCCAGGGTGCGCGACCTGGGCGGCGCCTACGACGCGCGCTGGACCGGACGCGCCTTCGAGCAGCAGCAAAGCGGTGCGCAGGCGCCGTGGCTGTTCGCCTTGTCGATGTTGTTCATCTTCTTGTGCCTGGTGGCGCTCTACGAAAACTGGACCCTGCCGCTGGCGGTGCTGCTGATCGTGCCGGCGGGCCTCGTCGGCGCGCTGGTGGCGATCTGGCTGCGCGGCATGCCGAATGACGTCTACTTCAAGGTGGGCGGGGTGGTGATCATGGGGCTGGCGGCCAAGAACGCCATCCTGGTGGTGGAATACGCCGAGCAGTTGCGCCGGGGCGGCATGGACCTGCTGAACGCCGCCGGCCAGGCCGCCCGCCAGCGGCTGCGCCCGGTGGTGATGACCTCGCTGGCCTTTATCCTCGGCGTGGTGCCGCTGGCGATCAGCACCGGGCCGGGCGCGGCCGCGCAGCGCGCGGTCGGCACGGGGGTGCTGGGCGGCATGCTGGGCGCCACCGTGATCGGCTCGCTGGCGGTGCCGCTGCTCTATGTCCTGATCGGGCGCAGGCGTGCCGGGCGCGAACGGGAATGACAAGGCGCGTGCCGGCCAGTGGCGTTCAAGATGGTCGGGGGTCGGGGGTCGGGGTGGAGGGTGCTGCGAGACTGCCGGAGGAAAAACGAAAGGCAGCTAAGGCGGGGTGCGGCGGGGTGCGGCGGGTAAAAATCACCCACCCGGCGGGAGAGAGAAGGAGGAGGAGGTCAGCCGGGCAGGTGGGAGATAAAACGGGGAAGCAAATGTGGTACCCAAGCGGCCACCGAAGTGGCCGTCAGGTAACACAGGGTCCGGATCAGACCCGGTAGCCGTACAGCGAGCCGTCGCCGCTGCGCGAGTTGTCCAGCGAACTGGCAGCGATCTCGCCACTGAAAGCGGCGCGGGCACCGTCCGTGAACGTATCGAACTTGCCAGCCTTGGCGCCGTCGGTGTACGGATCGAACTTGCCTTGGCGTGCGCCGTCGGTGAACGTATCGAACTTGCCGGCCTTCGCGCCATCGGTGAACGTGTCGAACTTGCCGGCGCGCAACGCATCGGCGTACACGTCGAACTTGCCGACCTTGCTGTTGGCGGGCGCCGCCAGTGCCGCGGCCGACGAGGCCACCATCAGCACTGCGAGAGCGCTGCCAAGGATGCGTTTGGCATTCATTTGGGACTCCTTCAACTGATTGTGTAATTCTTGTTTTTAATTTGCTGTACTAGCTGCCCCGGCAAATCTATGTTGCGCTGCAGGCACGGACTGAAGATTAGTGGCTCGGCGGGCAAGGAGAAATACCACTGCGACGAATGGTGCGTTGCGAGTCGTGAAACGCTGGAAAGTCGGACGAACGGCGCGGCTTGGCCGCTGGATGGCGTGCCGGGGGGACGTGCGAGGGGGCGCGGCGGGTGGCCGAAGCGATGCCTGATGGCCCGCCAGCCTAGGCCAGAGGCCGGTCCGCCGGCGCAGAGCCTGCTCGCGGGCTAGCGGTTGGCCGGGTGCGCGGCGCTGATGAGCGCGCGCCGGGACGCCGCGATCGGCGCCCGGGATAAGCCTGGAATAAGCTCGAAAATGCCGAAAAAGTGCCGGATAAGTTTTTGACCAGGCCTTAGACGGTGTACTGGCCATTGGCCTCGGGCTGGAAAGACAGCTCCACCACGGTGACGCTTTGTTCACGTCCGTCCGGCAAGCGGTAGCTCACGGTCTGCCCGGCGCGCGCGCCCAGCAGCACACGGCCAATCGGCGAGAGGACCGACAGGCGGCCTTCCTCGAAATCGGCGGTATCCGGATAGACCAGCGTCCAGCGGCGCGGCGCGGCCTCGCCCTCCAGCGCGCAGAGCAGGCTGGAGTTCATGGTGACCACATCCTTGGGAATGGCCTCGGCCGGTACGATGGCCGCGCGCTCGAGGATGCTGTCGAGCATTTCGGCCAGGGGCGCGGCGCCGGCGCGGCCCGCGATGCGCTCCAGACGGGTCACGTCGAGCTCGGTCAGGTAAAGGGTCGGTTGTTGTTTGGACGATGCCGTCATGATGAATCCTCGCTAAGTGGCGATGCGGCGACCCGGAACAGGCTGGAGCGATCCGTCAGGGATCGGCTCCTGGCGTTACCAGGTCAAGAAATAAGGTGGGCCGTTACCGGCGGTCAGAACCGGCTGGAAAACCGCGAACAGGGAGCGACTAGGCCCGGTTCAGCGTTTGCCTGCGTTGGGGGGAACGTCAGGCTGGGAACCGGGCAGGATCAAGCGGTACGCTGATCCGGCGGCAGGCGATCGCCTGTTTGGCTTGTGCGCGCGGCGCCTGGACTGCGCGCGCAGTCGCGCCGGCCTGCCCGATAGGGGCAAGCTCGACAGCAATCGGCGACAGGCAGCAAGGCGTCATTGGGTGCGGCAGCAATTGGATGGAAATTCGGGAAAGCGCGCCACGCGGTGAAACTGACGAGAGCAATGGCTCACTCAAAGGCTTCGTCGCGGGCTCGGCCCGCGGCTTTTTTCACCAGCTTGGTGCGCGGCAGGTAAAGGGATCGTAGCATAGCCGGCACCTTCAGGCACCGGGGCGCAACCCTTAGGCGTGGCTCGCCGGATGCGGATGGCACTCGCAGGCGGCGCCGGCGGCGGCCTGCTGCAGGTTCTGCAGGATGCCGCATTCGCTGGCCGGATGGGGCTGGTCGCAAGTATGGCGAAGTGCCCGCAACTGCCCTTCCAGCGCCTCCAGCGCCACGCGCTGGGCGTGGATCTGCTCGATCTGGCGATCCAGCAGGCTGTTGATATCGTCGCAGGCAAGTGTCGGATCGCGCTCGAAGTCGCGCAGCCGGCGCACATCGGACAGGCTCATGCCGAGGGAGCGGCAGTGCCGCACGAAGTTCAGTTGCAGCAGATGGCCGTCGCCGTAGCGGCGATAGCCGTTTTCCTCGCGCTGGGGCGCGTCGAGCAACCCTTCGCGCTCGTAATAGCGGATGGTTTCCACGTCGCAACTGCTGTGCTTTGCAAGCTCACCGATACGCATCCCGACTCCAGGCCAGACCTGACTTCCGCAAATACCCTGTAGTAATTACGGGGTTGCTTGCCAGTGTAGACCATCGCGGCAAACCTTGCCAGCTTCTCAGCCCGGCGCCGGGCCCCGAGCCTGGTCGCGCAGCGTGAGCGTGCGCGGCACGAAGGCCGTGCGCATGACTTCCACCGCCAGCTCGGGCCGGGCGGCGCCGCACATGAACACATCCACGGCGGCAAAGCCGTACTCGGGCCAGGTATGGATGCTGATGTGCGACTCCTTGAGCAGCAGCACCCCGGTCACGCCCAGCCCCGGCCCGAAATGCCGGAAGCGCGCATCGACCACGGTGGCGCCGGCGGCCTGCGCCGCCTGGTAAAGCACGCGCTCGACCAGCGCGGCATCGGCCAGCAGATTGCTCGCCACGCCTTGCAGATCGGCAAGCAAGTGGTGGCCGAGCACGGCCGGGCAAGGCAGGACAGGCGCGTTCATGGCAGCCTGCTTATTTGTGGCCGCCGCCGGAGGACCAGGCGCTGGCGCCGGAAGAACCACCGCTCCAGCCACGCGAGCTCGCGTATCCGGACGAGCCGGAGCCGGTGGCTTCGCCAAGATTGAAGAAGGTCGTGCCGAACAGCACGATGATGCCGTAGACGAGATAAAGCAGGCGCACGCTGACTCAATCCTTTCCGGCCCAGCGCTGGACCAGCCAGATCGGCACCCATAGCAACAGGAAGCCGATGACGATAGTGAACCAGCCCCGATCGGTGACGAGCGCCACCGGGACGTTGAGGATGGCGAGGAGGATGGCGTAGACCTTGGCGCTCTTGCGGCAAAAGGCGAGGTCGGCGCTATTGCCCGAAGCCGGCACGCGCGCTGCCTGCGGGGCGCGGGCGGCCTCGGCCAGCCCCGGGCTGGACTTGAACCACTGCGCCAGCTGCGCCCGCGCCACGGTGGTGGACAAGGTCCAGACGATCTCCGTGTCGGAGGTCTCGCGCGTGAGCCGGCGCGCCGGCTTGCCGAATTCGGTCAGGCGCGTGGTGTCGCCCACCTTGACCCGCCAGTTGAAGGTGCCGGCCGCGTACAGCACCTTGCTCTCGTAGTCGTAGCCCTGCTGGAAGGTCTGGCCCTGGTAGCTTGCGGCCGTGCCGGAGACCATGCGCGGCCAGGTATCCAGCACCTCGACCCGGTCCCAGCCGCTGTCCTGCTCCACCAGCCACATCAGGCCGCGCTGCTCGTTGAACAGCAGGTACTCGACCCAGGTGGAGGCTTGTTCCTCGTCGTTGTCGGTGCACTGCATCAGGCCCAGCACCGTGTACGGCTTGCCGTCGATGCTGCCGATATCGCCCGGCGACAAGCTGGTCTTGAGCGCATCGAGCTCGCGCTGCTTTTCCAGCACCAGCGCGGTGGAGGTGGAGCAATCGATCTCGCTGTGGCAACTCGGGCAGACCACAAAGCTGGCCACGCCCGCGCGGTAGGCGATCGGGCCGCCGCAGCCCGGGCAGGCCAGCGGCACGGCCTTGCCGCGGTAACGGTCGGCGGTGCCGGCGATCTGGTCGGCCTCGCGCAGCAACTGGCATTTGAGCTGGTCGAGCGTGACCGGCTGGCCGGTATAGATGGTGGGCGGATCGCCGTCGGCGTAGTCGAGCGTGAGGAAACGGCCTTCGTCGCGGAAGTCCGCTACCTGCGCGGTCCAGCCCGCGCCCACCGCGAACGGCAGCTCGCCCTGCCCGCCGGTGCAGCGCGCGCTGCGCACGTCGCTGGCGAGGTAGCGATGCTTGTCGAAGTACAGGGGCGTGCCTGGCGTGAGCTGCGCATAGCTGGGAAGCGATACGCCGTTAAGCTGTGCGGCGGACTGTTCCGCCGTGACGCGCCGGGTCAGCATGTACTGGCCGGAGGCGTCCGCCAGCCAGCCGTCGCTGCCGTCGTCGAACAGCAGGTACCACTCGTTCCACAGGCCGGAGTCGTAGCGCAGCTGAATGCGGCCGACCAGGGTGAAGCCCTGGCCGTCCCACTGGCCCGAGGTGTGGAGCTGCAGCGGGGTGTAGTCCTCCAGCACGGTGGACATCTTGCCGATGTCCTTGACGGTGTCGGCGTCCTTGAGCAGCGTACTGTGGCAAAACTCGCACACCACCATCACCGCGGCGGACGAGCGGAAGGCCGCCGGCGCGCCGCAGCTTGGGCAGTTGATTTCTTGCATGCTTAAGGGATAAGGGTGCGCTCAGCCGATCAGTTTCTTGAGGATCTCGGCCTTGGCGGTGTCGAACTCAGCCTGTGAGATCAGGCTCTTGTCGAGCAGGTCCTTGAGCTTTTGCAGGCGCGCGGCGGGATCGTCGGCGGGTGCTGTGGCCGGCGCCGTTGCCACGGCGGGTGCAGGTGCGGGTGCGGCATGCTGGACGCCCGCTGCGGCGCCCATCCCGCCCGCCA
>NZ_JBIUHC010000112.1:0-33147 GCF_044627735.1 Cupriavidus sp. CuC1
CGACCCTGGAAGCCGCGCCAGTGCTAGGGGCGACGGTCAGAAATGCCGAAAATCGGGCTCAAACTGTCGAACTCGGGAACCCAGGATGGATACCTGATCATCGTCGAGTTTCGCTGGCTGTTCCGGCAGTTCCACTGTCGGCGTCTCAGGATACATGTCCGAGAGAAGCCTATTGGCGACCTCTCTGGACTCGAACGGGCCGAAGTGAATGACACTTGGCCCAATTTCAGCGAACAACCACTCACCTGCCTCTAGCGGGTAGAGCACTACCAGGAGGGTCTGCTTATGCTGGCTCATAGTTGCCTCCAAGCCTTCCTGCTCTCGAACATATCCATCGTAGGAAATCTGTTTGGAGCAACAAGTATCGTCAAGCCCACATGGGATGGCGCCCCAGCGGAGGCGGGGCCCGCTTCAGACACGCCTAAACCGGCCACCCCACCCCGATCTCCCCAACCTCCGGCACGCTCTCGGCCGCGAGCAGCGGCCTTTTCTTGGCCATCTTATGTCGTACGGCGGGCATAAGAAAACTGCCTTTCGGCGGCCAAAAAATAGCTGCGAACCTCAGTTTTTGTACCGTTATGTACCAAACTTAAATGCCTATGACGCTCCGTTGTGCAAAGGCTCTTACCTCAAAGCCGCGGTAAAGTACTTGGCGCAGGCCGGCGCCCAGTCTTCCGACTGAATACAGATGCTAAATCTAAGGAGGCAGCATAGCATTCTGCGGCAGGTCCGCATGTGCGCCTGTGCACATAATGGAAGGTCTCCATCAGGGCCAGCAGCTTGAAGCCGTTCCGGCGACGTTTGGCAAAGGACATTGAGCGCTCATGCAATCTCGAAGACGTGACGCACTTCGACGGTGCAACACCTATCGAATCTGCTCAGACTTAACTAAGGGGCGCGCGACGAATACGAAGCTCAGCACGTGCGGCCGCACCAACCCCGCCGCGAGCCTCGCGCTCGCAAAGCGTCTGCGAGGAGACGGCAACGCCCACTTCCGAGGTGGTCGATCACCGACGTCAGCCGGATTCGACAAGTGTTCCGATAAGCCGCAACAACTCGACATGCTCTGGTCCGTGTGCGTCACACACGAGGAAATCGCCG
The DNA here is from genome assembly GCF_044627735.1 of Cupriavidus sp. CuC1. Taxonomy (NCBI): domain Bacteria; kingdom Pseudomonadati; phylum Pseudomonadota; class Betaproteobacteria; order Burkholderiales; family Burkholderiaceae; genus Cupriavidus; species Cupriavidus sp. CuC1. Next base: position 1,102 of record NZ_JBIUHC010000112.1, read on the forward strand.
ATAGCTGTTTCGGATATCTGGCCGCCCGATGATATGTTGGGCTCATGCCGGATGAACACGCGTCCTGAATCCAGGTCGCGAACCAGCGACCAACGGTCGCCATTGGAACTCCGATAAATCTCCCGTGCTCGCTGTGTCATGAACCACCCCCTCAAATTTGGTTGGCAGCATCGCCGAACGTGCATCTGTCCGATGGCGTGTACTCAATACGGAGACTGACGTTTGGCCGTCTCATACGGGTGGCCCTTGCAAGACTGCGCCCCGATCGCGGATCCAGCAAGACCGACCAATTTCTCTGAGCGTCCTTCCCGGCGCGCGCTTGCGCCTCACCCGACCACCCGGTTCTCGTGAGGCGGCCCTTATGTGGCGCCTGAATTTAGCTGAACGATCACATCCAACCCACCCTGGCTATTTGCCGACCTGCAGACCATCCACGACTGATTGCACGCCCTCCACTGCACGGGTAGTGTTCAGAATCGTCAGTTTCTCCGAGTCGTTTTCCACTTTGCCATCGAGATGCACAACACCATTCTCAGTCCTCACTCGAATTCCGGTGGACTTGCCCCCTCTCGCGGTGAGGAGTTCAGCTTTAATCCTCGTCGTGATCGCGCCGTCGCTAAGTTTCGTCGGCGATTCCGCAGACGGTGCGGGCGTCGCCATGCCTGCAGGGTCATCCTTCGGCAATGTCCTATCGCTAGCTGCCTCGGGATACCCCAGCGTTCCAGGGGTGCCGTACATTGGAGGAGCCTCAGTGGTTGCGGCCACTACCGTGCCCACGTCCTCCAGCGCAGCGGCATCATCCGAAGCGGCAAGCAATCCGACAATGCAGGCAACACAGAACTTCTGGACTGGTTTCATCGCTGTCTCCTACTGTACTACTGCAGGTCGCATGGCATGCCACCCGCTCGCTTCGCGGCATCGCGCCGCTATGTCTTCTTCTAGGAGCGACCATTCAGCAGGCACTCGAGTTCCCCGAGGCTGGACGCGATCGGAAAGCGCATCTCCCAAAATAATGTCAGTAGATCACCAATCAAGACGCCGCCATGGATTCAACGCCGCAACGCAACGTACGCGCAATCCCGCACGCTGACCGGTGGGATGTCGGCCACGAAGGTGCGAAGGGTGAAAGAGTGCACTTCCTTACCGAGGAAGAAGCCGTTGATGCTGCCTCGGTGATCGCGCGGCGGGCGAAGGTGGAACTTCTGGTACCCCGACAGGATGGGCAGAAATGCAAGCGCAGTAGAAGTTGCTGCACGGCCCCCGCAGCGTCAAGGCTGATGCTCCATGCCTCGCGCGTCGGCGCCCATTGTGCGGTCGCGCTGAATGGAAACATCGCGCGTCGGACGGCGCCTGATCGCCGCTGGATGCTGGTTCATAACGTGAGGACGACATAGCAAGGTGAAAGATGTATAGCATGCAGGTTCAGCGGATCCGCGTGTCCTCTGCAAGTCGAGGGCAGTGGACTATCATGGTAGAAGGGACCGATGACGCGGTCACGTTTCTCTATCCCTCCAGAGAGGCCGCGATCGCCGCCGGCACTGATCTCGCGAAACGCGACAAGATCGAGTTGCTGATCCTCGGCCGCTTCGCATGACGACGGGCCGGCACCCGCCGGGCGCTGCGCGCCGGAAGGCCGCACCACCCTCTCACTCGTGACTTCTGTCGGAATCATCCGACATTGAATTCGGAGCCGGGCACCTGCCTGCACCCGTAGTTACTACCTATCGTTGCTGCACGGCGATACGCAATTACAGCACTTGCAAGCATGCGCCGCCACATTTGCACTCTGGCCGGCAGCATGCCGCGCCGTTCGCGGCGGCGCGCCCAAGCTCCAACGAATAGAGGTGACACATGTTCCGATCCAAGACCAGTCTTATCCTTGGCCTAGCGCTAGCCGCAACGGCAATCCTCTCGGCATGCGGCGGCGGGGATGACAGCATCGGTGCCCGCATCGGCATCAGTAAGCCGACCGTGCGCGTGATCCATGCTATTACCGGCGGCCCTAACGTCGATGTGCTGCAGAACGGCACCAAGACCAACCTACTGAACGAGCCCTACAAGTTTGTCTCGAAGTACTTCAACGTGGACGAGGGCAACCAGACGTTCTCGTTCAATGTTGCCAACACAGCAACAGAACTCGGGAGGACCAAGGTAGGCACGCACACCGGCCACAAATACACGGTGGTGGCCCTGCCCGGTGCTAGCGCGGCGGATATACTGCAGATCGACGACCCGTTTGAGAAGGGGCTGTTCTCTGACAAGGCTCGCGTACGCAGCTTGAACGCATCGCAGAATGTCGATATCTACCTGACAGTCCCGGCGGCTGACCTGACAGCGACAACGCCTACGTTTGCAGCAGTCACCTACAAGTCGGCGGTACCTGCATCGGGCAGCGATTCGATCGACCTGAATGGCGGCACCTATCGACTACGAATCACCACGGCCGGCACCAAGACCGTGATCTTTGACTCGGGCGCGCTGACGCTGGCCAACAACGCAGACTGGCTGATCACCACAATCCCGGTCGACGGCATCGGTGCAACGGTACCGAACAAGATCAAGGTGCTGGTCGCCCGCGGCGATGACGAGTCGCAAGCTGGGCTTGAGTTGGTGACCCAGTAAGAGGCTTCATTCCTGGCGAGAGGCTGGTCTGCTATGCGCGCGACGAGGCCATCTCGTCAGGGGCGTGGTGCGCCGGCGTTAGAATGTCGGTACTCTTCGCAGCAGGGCAGCTTCAACGAAGGAATGTCACCATGCTCAAGCTCTACGGCTTTTCGAAGGTCAACGCTGTCGCGCGCGGCCACACCCGCGACCTGCGCGTGCTGTGGGCGCTCGAAGAGATGCAACTGCCGTTCGAGCTGGCCGGCATGGACCACCCCGCAAACGACCTGAACACCGAAGCCTATCGCCGGCTCAGCCCCTTCGAACAGATCCCGTCGATCGACGACGACGGGTTGGTGCTGTCCGAATCCGCCGCCATCCTCGTCTACCTAGCGAAGAAGTCCGGCCGCCTGATCCCCGGCGACCGCGCCGGCGAGGCGCAGGCGGTGCGCTGGTGCTTCGCCGCGATGAACTCGGTCGAGCCTCCGCTGCTCAGCCTGCTGGTGCTCGACTGGACGGCGGATGGCAGCTGCGGCAAGCACCGCGAGTTCCTGGTCGGCTGGGCGAATCGGGTGCTGACGAACCTGGAGCGCTGGTTCGCTGACCGCGACTTCGTCGCGACAAAGGCTTTCACCGTCGCCGACATCCTGATGGCGCACGTTCTTCTCTCGGGCATCAAGGACGAGGGATTGATCGCGCCGTATCCGGGAATCGCGTCGTATCGGGATCGGTGCCTGGCTCGGCCCGCGTGGAAGCGGACCATCGAGGCGTACTACGCGCGGGTCGAGGCGGGATAGATCGTCATCGTCGGCCAAGAAGCGTCCAAAGCCATCTCAGCCGCAAGGCCGCAGCGACCGCGGTTCAAGTTCATCTGACTCTCGCGGCGTCCAGCTCTCGACACTCCACCGTAGGCGCGGTGACCTCGCGACGGCCCCGGCGAAGAAGTAGATGTTGCGAGCGCGCGGCTCGTGCCATCGCAATGCACGAAGCTGAGCAGTTTGCCGTTGCATAGGTCAGAATAGCAGCATCCCTCCATTCCATTCGGAGGGGGAGAGCCGTTTAGGGTATGCCTGCAAGGCATGCAAGGTAGGCAACCGTGCCGTCCGCGGCAGATGGCGCTTATGTCGTACTGATGCCGGTGCGACTCGGCGCTTGGCATCGCAGCGAAAGACGAACGTGCGGCCTGCATGGAACAGATGATTGAAGCGCAATTCTTGATCGGTGGCCATGATCGTCATCTCCTGCGCGGGCGAGTCGACCGCGACGGGTACAGAAATACCGTCCCTGCAGTTCCGGAATCGCACTCACGGCACACATAGCCGCCTATGCAGGCGCAGCGTGGCGGTATCGTGGCCTTTTAAGCCCAAACTGATCGCAAGCGCAGCGAGCAGGTGGACTGGCAGAGCACCGTCGCTGGCGGCTTGTTTTTGTTCGGCAGGACGCCGGGCAGAAACGGTAGGTGCTAGCCAAATCCGTCGAACTCGAACACCAGCGGCAAAATGTATCGGCTGGAGCCTCAAACTAGGCGCTGCCTGCGCGGCACCCAAGAGTCGTCGACCCATCCCAGGTGACCCCCGTCATACAAAGAGCATGGTCGCACTGACAGTGCTGCCGATTCTGGCCCGACGCTGGCCTGCGAAAATCTGCGCGAGCGATACGGCATCTACTTGGCCAACGAGATGGTGCGTCGGATCACTCGCCGATAGCTGGCATTGCAAAGCGACCGGGCTAGTCACGGGCCCCGGATTACCAGAAATGCCGCTACCCGCGAATGTCCTATCATGTGCTATAGGGAATTCGGATTTTTCGTGTACTTCTGTAGGTTATCAAATCTTGGAATTTGCTTTTCTTCACTTTTGGAGCGGCCCCTATGAAAACGATGACGTGCAGGGAACTCGGGGGGAAATGCGACGAAAAGTTGTCGGCCAGGTCTTGGGACGAGATGGTCAAGGTCATGACGAAGCACGTCTTGGAGAAGCACCCGGACGTAGCAAAAATGATGGAGAGAATGCACAACGAAGATCCCACGAAATGGGGCAAGGAAATGAGGCCCAAATGGGATGCGGCTCCAGACATCTAATGCGGATATCGCCGAGACTCTTCGCTGCTTGACGCCATTCCTTGCTGTTTGGAATGCGTGCCGTGCCTCCCAATGCGCCAGTTGCTATCGTCGCTTACGCGCGCCTGATGCTGAAGGACTATCGCGCAAAGGCGCTCAACTTTGATTACGTGGCCAAGGCGCGGGCATTACTGCGCAATGGCAGGCTGCCACGTTGTTTGAGAGGCACGCGGGCCGGACCAAGAGTCCCCGGATGCGTGCCTTTGCTGTTCGAAACCTTCCGATCTGGAAGACACATTTAGAACTGGGGCGGAGCCTGGCTGTCCGAATGTGCTCGCCACTGTCGGATTGGCGGCATTGGCGGTGTTCGCTGGCCGGGCGAGATCGAACTTCGCAAAGAGCGGCGCCGAACTGACGGCGGCTATACAACGGACGGTGCGGATGTCGGGCCTCCATGGATCCGCATGGCAGCGGAGCGCTGGTGGGGCGGACTCCCTCCATCTAGCGCCCGTGACCAGGACGAAGCAATATCCTCGCAGGCGCTTTCCGACGGTCTCGTCTACGCGCCAACAACACGGCTCCGACGACCGCCAACAAAGCGACAAGTACCGTGATTCGACTAAGCTTCATTAGGATCCATTCACTATTTGGACAGTTGGCGTCCCCATTTCGATAAGATGCAAGATGCGTGCCGTTTGCGACCTTCGAGGAGATGCATCCGCAACTACGTCACGGGTGCTAGCTGATAGCCGGGATGACCTGGTTCGCCACCTTGCACCAATTTTAAAGCTCGGTTACCCCGACAGTCCCAACAAAAAATTGGACGCCACGTGCGTGCACGTAGGATGCACCCCGAAGCTAGGCATGCCGGGGTAGCCGAGGATGACGGTAGGCGCGGTTCGACGTCCCGGTTCGAGGCGCTGCCTCGCAGTTTGATGTTCCGAAGGGTGCCAATCATGACACCGACTCTCCCACCGGTGTTCCGGCAGTGCTTAGTGCTGCTCAAGGATACGGTCAATGCCTGGCTGGATGATTACGCGCCCAGCATGGGAGCCGCCATTGCCTACTACACCGTGTTTTCAATCGCCCCGCTGCTCTTGATCGTGATATCCGTTGCAGGTGTTGTCTACGGGGAGGATGCAGCGCGTGGCGCGGTGGCCGCCCAGTTGCAGGGCTTACTCGGCATCGCCGGCGCGCAGGCTGTGGAGTCCATGTTGCTGGCGGTCAGCGAGCCGCGCGCCAGCACCTTGACAGCGTTGCTGGGATTCGTGGCTTTGCTGGCGGGCGCCACGACTGTCTTCGCCGAGTTGCAGAGCGCCCTCGATCGAATCTGGCGGGTCCCGGAGCGCCAGAAGTACACCGGTATCTGGCAGCTACTGCGCGCCCGTGTGTTGTCATTTGGCATGATCCTGGGCATCGGCTTTCTCCTGATCGTCTCGTTGCTCGCCAGTGCAGGCGTGGCGGCGCTGGGCAATGTTTGGTGGCCTCTTTTCGGCGAGGTAGAGGCAGTCGCGCACGCCGTCGATTTCCTCGTCAGCCTCGCGCTGGTGACTACCGTTTTCGCCATGATCTACAAGGTCATGCCGCGCGCCAGAGTGCACTGGCGTGACGTATGGCTAGGTGCTTTCGTCACCGCCGTGTTTTTCGCGATCGGCAAGGTCTTGATTGGTCTCTATATTGGAAAGAGCGGCGTGGCCAACGCTTACGGAGCCGCTGGCTCTTTGGTGGTATTGCTTCTATGGGTGTATTACTCCGCCCAGCTATTCCTTTTGGGCGCAGAGTTTACCTGGCTATATGCGCACCGCTTCGGCTCGCTCCGAGGGGTGGCAGCTTCACAAGCTGCAGTCGAGGTTCTGCCAGGTCGTTTCGTGGAACCAACCGAAGAATCATCACACACCAAGCACTGACACGCTGGTGCCGCACAACAACCGCTCCGGGAAGCGGCCTTCCAGAAATGATTGTGGACCCGTCTCTCCTAGTCTCGTCATGCGCAGGGACGATTTCTTAGCGGATCACGTCGCCACCCCGCTCGGGCTACGCCTGCGAGAAGATGCGGACTAGCTTGGTCTTCAGTGGCCAAGGGCGCGACGCGAGAATCCAGATACACGGCCGCGCTTAGCCGCCAACGGGTCGATAATGTCTTGGGGCGTCCTTTTGACAGAGGCCGTCTCTCTGGTCGACGGCGGCGCTCGGCCCGGCGAGCGGGTTTACGCGGGTGGGTAGGTGCTCCTGAAGCGCTTCCAGAGCCGCCTCAGCGCTTTCTGGTCCGCTGCCACGCGGGCAATCAGGTAGCCCCGCACAAATCCAGCGCCGATGGCGATTTTTGGGCGGTCCGCCTGCAGGGCGGACAACAGGCCGTCCGCCACCGCTACGTCATTGCGCCAGCCCAGGTCGTCCTGCAAGCTGGAGAGCACAGCGCGATATAGTCGCAAGCGTTGCCGCGAATAGAGGGACGCGAAGAACTCGGTTGCATAGCGGAGCTTCTTGGCGGCGATCCGCGCCTGGTGGCGCCGTTGCGCATCGAGCTTTGGCAGGCGGCGGCCTCGCTTCATCAGCTTGCGATGTCGAGCCCGCAATCTCTTGCGCGCGAATTTTAGCGCGGACGCCCCGAGTGCCTCGCGGATATCAGGCTCGAGGCCGGCCCCTTTGCCAACGTTGTCAAGCCAGTGGTTGAGTTCGATGACGAGCCGCGTGTAGCGCACCGAATCCACCGCTCGCGCTGCACGGCGCCGATTCTCGCCAGCCCTTTCGCTCGCAGTTTCCTGCAATGCGTTCGCATGGATATTTTTTGGCGCGTCGGCCAGCGCTTCAGGCAACGTGGCATGCGCCAGCACTTCCCAGTCCCGTGCCGCGCCCAATTCTCCGGCGACCCATTTGATCTCTTGTTGCAGCGCGTCCGGGCATACGATTCCGGGCGCAAACATATCCAGCGCCGAGCGCAGACGGCGTAGACCCACGCGCATCTGGTGCACACACGCGGCCGCATTAGAGCCGTTCGCGATCACGCCGCGTTCATTTCCGTACACCTGCGCAAGGCAGTTTTGTGCAATGCAATGGAAGGCGTCTCGTACAGAATCGCGCTTACCAAGCTTCACGGTTTGCGCATGCACCGCTTCTGGCTCCTCGCCTCCGATCAGCGCATATCCGCGCTCCCCCTTGCTCAGGCGGCTGATCCGCAGTGGTACCACTGCCAACATTTCCATGACGATCCCATAGAGCCGATCCGGCTCACCTTTCTTGATCTCCATCTCGACTTCGTGAATCGGCGCCCTCACATGGCCCGCCAGGAGCTCTCCCCTGTCCAGCGCAAGTTCCACCTCCTCGCCGTGCGGCAGCCGCAGCTGTGAAACTGTACGCCGCACATGGGTGGCAAAGACGGGCTTGAGACGCGACGCCAGCCCGGCGTCGCCAATCAGCCTAGCGCTCGCGGATTGTTTCGGCACCATGCCGAGCAGCGCATCGAGTTCCGGCGTCTCGCCCGCAATCGCCGACTCGTACTCTTCGCGTTCAAAGAGCCCTGCCCGCCGGCGCCCCTGCGTCTTCAGCGTTTGAACAAGGCGATCGCCGTTCCTGCTGACGCGCAAGGACAACTGGTGGCGATGCAACTCAAAATCGGCCGTATCGAAGTATGTGTTGACGTGCAGTTCATCATGCGGCCGACCGATGCGCAGTGAGGACAGCGCGGGTAAGTCGCGCAAGCGGTCGAGGTGGTCATCCGGCAGTTCCAGCTTGAGTTCACGTTCCACGGCATGGCCTCGCGTTTGGCGGCTTGCATCCGGATCGAATCGCCATCTCAATGTTCCCTACGTCTATATTTATCGACATTCATGGCCATCGCACTGCCGCGCAGCGGATTCCGCGCTCGTACCTATGCGGGCGGTTTAGCGAACGTGCCGGTACTACGACCGCTGCTAGCCCACCGGATCTGTCGTGGAACCTGCCGGCTGGCACATTGATGTCGCGCGTGCAGCAGTACTTCGGCCACAAAGGGAATTCGCACAGGGCCAGGTGCGGCCGGGAGAGCCGAAGCAGTTTGCACACAGCTCGGGGCCACGCTAGCATCAGACGCAAGACCCATACCACTGCCCGGCCATCCGGCTCCGCGAGGCGAACCGGTTCCCCGTAGCTTCTGGCAACCTCGCAAATGGCTCGGCACGGCGAGGTATTTCTACATTGGCGGCATAAATTACCTGTGAATTCCACCCAATCCATTCCCTCCTCGGTAGCCAACGCACGGGTAGAACCAAAACCGGCAGCACCTCGACCCGGAACCACAATTCGCGCGAGACACCGGTGCGGACGGGGCACAGCTGACACCCGCAGACGCCCCGGGCTAAGGCTTACCCCTGGCTGCGACCGTACTTCCGGCAGAGTGAACGTCACCGCCACCGACTCCCTCGCCAGCGGGCGCTGCCAGTATTCGCCCTGGGTGCCTCGTCCTGCGGTTCGCCGCTGGCTGTCGGGTCAGAGTCCGTCGACTCCCCGCCCCCGGGAGCGTCCCAGCAAAAGACGCGCCGACCCGCCAGCCTGCTTCCGGGCCGTGCGGGTGGGTGGCGCCGCGCGCAATTTTTTCAAAGGGCGGTCCACACGCGGCGCCGTGGAACCTGCCGTCAGCCATTGACCACTTCCCCACCATTGATGTGCAGGATCTGTCCGGTGATATAGCTCGCCGCATCGGAGGCCAGGAATACATAACCCGCGGCCACTTCGAACGGCTGGCCGGGGCGTCCCATCGGCGTCTTCTTGCCGAACTCAGCGACTTCTTCGGCTGTGAACGTGGAAGGGATCAGCGGCGTCCAGATTGGCCCCGGTGCTACGCCATTTACGCGAATGCCGCGATCGACCACTTGCAGCGCCAGCGAGCGTGTGAACGACACGATGGCTCCCTTCGTCGCCGAGTAGTCCAGCAGGTGCGCGCTGCCACGATACGCCGTGACCGAGGTGGTGTTGAGGATGGCCGCCCCATTCTTCAGGTGCGGAAGCACGGCGCGAGTGAGGTGGAACATCGCAAAGACATTGGTGCGGAAAGTGGCTTCCACCTGCTCCGCCCCCACGTCCTCAAGCGATTTCTGCAAATGCTGCTCAGCGGCATTGTTGACTAGGATGTCGAGCTTGTTGAAATGCTTTAACACTTTCTGCGCCACGTTGTCTGCGTGGGCGTTGTCCGCCAGGTCACCGGCGATGGCCAGGCACTTGCGGCCAGACGCCTCCACCAGCGCCACGGTGTCCTTCGCATCGCCATGCTCGTCCAGATAGGAGATGGCGACGTCCGCTCCCTCACGCGCAAAGGCGACGGCAATGGCGCGGCCGATGCCGCTGTCTCCGCCCGTCACAAGTGCCACTTTGTCCTTCAGGCGGCCGCTGCCGAGATAATCATCCGCCCCGCTGTCGGGCTGCGGATGCATGCGGCTTTCAAGACCGGGCTGGCGCTTCTGGTGTTGCGGTGGCAGATTTTTGGGGGTAGACATGGTGCGCTCCTCGGCATGACTGGATGCGCTGCCCCGTGCAAGTTCCATGCCCCGCACTGGCCGTTGCGGCACATCGGCATAGCGCCCTACCGGGCCGTAACCGATACGTTGGGCGACAAGACTCAAACTCCCGCTCGCACGGTGTATTGCGCTGCGCACCGTCTTGCAGGCATCCTGCATCGCCAAGTGACGATGAACATGGCGGCATGTCCTTTGCGGCGGAGATGACCATATACGGTCGCGCCGCCGCTCGCAATCAAGGATGCCGCCGGGCCGGCGCCTACATCACAAGGAGGCAGATATGTAACGTGCGCTAGCCGCGAGAAGTACGTGATCGAGGAATGAGGAAATCGCCGATGCCGTCTTCGGCGTGATGGGAGTTGAGAACCAACTACGCGTGCCGCGCCCTTCGGGCGCCGGCTGGGCGGCGGGTTCGGGCACTGGGGGCGACGAAGAGGCGCTGCGGGGCGCGGGCACGGTCTCGCCTGACCGGACCGTCAACAAGAGCTGACCCCGCGTTTGCGCCCGGATCATCACCTTGCGTGAGGGCGCCAAGCTGATGGTGCCGCTTGGCGCCCGGCGTCCCACCCAGATCACCATTGGCGGGTATCACATGGTGCAGAAGGTTCACGTCACGCGCCGCGTGCCGCCGCGCCGGCGCGCTGCTTTCCTTGATCGGCACCGCGATCGGGCCGGAGCAGGCGGGCGCGCGCTTGGCACGACATGGGCATGTCGCACGTGCCCCCGCTGGCGCGTGCCGAGCCGAGCACGATGAATGACGCCGCCTTCTAGCGGTATATGGTCGCCAACGACATGGCCCATCCCTATGACGAGCACGGCAAGCGCCGGCCCCTAAGCGAGCTGCCGGATGCCGTCCATCACATGCGCGACGACCCCTTCCGCAGCCTGGAAGCCTTTGTGCAGTTGGTGGGCGTATACCGCAAGGTCAAGCAGGCGTATCCGGACTTCCGCTGGAGTTGCGCACGGCGCCAAGGCATGCAAGCTGCCGGGCTACGTCGGCAGCCTTCCCTTCGGCGTCCGGCGGGCCGTGCGATAACGCGGCCGTTGGGCTATTTGCGCCGCCGCCCGTCGCGAGAGCGGTTTCAAGAGCCGCGCTTCGTCTGCACGCAGGCGACTGATGGCGGCAATGCGCGCACAGCCGCGCAGCTCGTCATTCATGAACGCCTCGATCACGTCGGGGTGGACATAGCACTTGCGGCATAACGCCACCGTATTGCGCAGGCGTTGCGCAACGGCCCTGATGACCTCCGCCACCTGCTTCTTGCGAGATGCCGAAGGACGCCAGGCGCGCGCACTTGTCGGAATCCCGCAGCGCACCCCAGTCGGGATGATAGACATACTGCTTGCGGCCCCGCGCGTCGCGTCCGGTGGCCCCGCCGGGTCTGCGCAAATCCAGACCGCTTTATACGCCGGAGGAATCGCCAGCGCCGCGATGCGTGCCAGCGTCGCGACGTCGCGCACCGGCTTGCCGTTCGCATCGAGATACGCAACGCCGCCACCAAATCGGCGGCGCGTGCTGCCCGGCGCAATGTCATCCACATAGCGCAATCCTGCCTCGCGTAGCACCGTACGCAGGGTTTCGTCGGTACCGGACCGCGGCAGGGGTACTATCCACGACAGGCGCTTCCTCCTCGAGAGTGGTGCGGACCGGATGCCGGAAACAACGGTGCTATGGGTCTTCGCCGCGCGGCCCGTCTTTCATTGCGAATATCGCCGTGCCTTCCAGATGGGGCGTCTCCGGCCGCACGGCATCTCCCGAACCGTGCCCGGCTTCCGGCCCGGCAGGTTCAAGCCCCGTCACTGACGGGTCGTCGTGCGGCGGCGCGGCGGACGCTGGAGCAGGAGGTTCCGCCGCCCGTTCGGTCGCCACCGGACCCACACGCGCCCCCGTGACCATCTCGCGCAGCCAGTTCACCAGCAGGCTGCTGTAGGCGCGCTGGCTCTCCTCATCGCTGAGGCCGTGGTCGGCGCCCTTGATCACGCGATAGGTCATCGAATTCGCCTGCACAAAGGCATCCACGTAGCTGGTGACGACCGCATGCGGCACGATCTGGTCCTGCTCGGACTCGATGACTAGCACATCGCCGTGGAACACGGTGCACGCGCGCAAGGCGCGATTGGTATCGGCCGGCACCACCTGCCGGCGATACGCCACCAGGTCCTGGTCACGATGCAACTGGCGCTTGGGCAGTTCCCAGCCTGCGTCCATGTACAGCGCCGGTGCGCGCAACGCCATCCAGCGCAGCGGACGCAGCGTGCTCAACACCGCAGCCAGATAGCCACCGTAGCTGCTGCCGACCACGGTGATCGCGTTGCGGTCCACCTCGGGCTGGCGCACCAGCACATCGTAGGCGGCTACCACATCGGCCAAGTTGCGCATGCGGCTGACGGTCTCGTACTGGCCGCTGGTGCCGGCATGCCCGGTCAGGTCGAAGGTCAGGCACACACAGCCCAGCCCGGCCACCCTGCGCGCGCGCGCCAGGTATTGCTGCTGGCTGCCGCCCCAGCCGTGCACGAACAGCACGCCGGGCAGCTTCGTGGCCGGCGTGATCAGCGTGCCGGCGATGCTGCCGCCTTCGGACAGGATTTCCACGTTTTCTTCATGCGTTGCCATCTGCGTCAGGCTCCAGTAGTGCGTATTTGGTCAACGCCCCGACGTGGCGGTCTTCGCCCTGGAAGTAGATCTCCGCGCCCGGCGGAACTTCAACGTCGACGCCATAGATTTCGCGGGTCGAGGCCACCACGCGCCGGCGCTTCGGATCGGCCTGCAATGCCGCCAGTGCAGCCAGTTCGGCACCGGTGGCGCCACCAACGCGCCATGATTGCTCGAGCACGCCAAGCAATGCATGGCCATTGGCCCTCGCGCCATTGCCACCCGCTGCGCGGCCGGCGGCCACGTCATAGTTGCAGCGCGAGAGGAACATGCCCGGATAGCAGGCCAGTGCCGCTTCGTGATAGACCATTGCGGCGCGCACCGCCGCCAGCGCGCGCGCATGAAAAGGCTGTGCGAGCAGCTCCTCAAACCCACCCCGCACCACGGTCAGGGTCGAGCCGCCATAGACGGGGTGGCCGCGGTTGTTGCTGGTCAGATCCTGCGTGCCGCAATAGCTGGCGCGCCGGCCACCCACCTCGATCTGGCCCACGCTCCAGGTCTGCGGCTGATCCAGGTCGCGCTCGAGCACGACGCCGTGCGTTTCGAGCGGCGTCCGGTCCATTCCCGCCAGTGCGCGGTCAAGCGCGGCAGCATCTGCCACCACCTTCTGGCCCAGCCCGCCGATCCCGCACGGCTCTTTCAGGCGCACCGGTCCGTCTTCGAGCAGCCGGCGACCGGCAAGCGCCGCATCGTCGCGGGAGAAGGCGGTATAGCCGGGCAGCACGGCGTCCTGCGTGCGTTCCGCGAATCCGCCGCACCAGCCCTCGGGCGCAGCGGCTCCTGGCGCGACCAGCCCGTGCGTGATCGCCTTGGTCGATACGAAGGCAAACGGCACCACGCCGCCGAACAGGTCGGCTGCGCCCTGTATGCCAAGCCTGGCAGCCTGGTCGAGCCCGACCACCGTATCCAACGGAACGAAGTAGAACGGCAACGCCTTTCGTTTTGCCTCGGCCGGGCGTTCCTCCCCGCATGTCTCGAACGCACCCGCGAACACATAGCCGGCCACCGCAGCGACCTTGCGCGCGATCTTCGACAGCGTCACGCACTGATGGCTGCCGGCATCGGCGTAGTCGGGGCAGCCGTACAGCACCACGCGCCGGCACATCGCATCGCTGCGTTGCTTGCGGATGTCTGCTGCCACGGCGGTCTCCTCGCAGGGTTATGGACGCCCGTTTCAGTGTGCGAGGATTTCGCTGCCGCCACGCACAACGTCGCCGCCACCCGTGGACCGCGTCGCACGTGCCCTGTGTTTGGCCACGTGGTTCTCGCGGGCTTCGTCCAGCGAGTGGCTGCACTTGAGCCCGCCTTCCTCGTCGGCAAGTTGTGCCAGCTGGCGATAGAACGTGATCAGTTGGCGCAACTCCTCCTCGTCGAGCTCTTCGATCGAGATCAGCATGTTGCTGGCTTCCTTGTGTGAGGCCAGCAGCTCGTTGAGCTTCAGATGGACGGCCACGGCGTCCTTGTTCTGGCTCTGCTGGATCAGGAACACCATCAGGAAGGTGATGATGGTCGTGCCGGTGTTGATCACGAGTTGCCACGTTTCGGAGAAGCCGAAGATGGGCCCCGTTATCGCCCACGCCACCACGACGCCAACCGCTAGTACGAATGCCGTGGCCGAGCCCGCTTGCCGCGTGGCCGCCCCAGCAAAGCGATCAAAGGCGTGAAGTACGGGATGTCGTCTGTGCAGTGCTGCGGGCGCGCTGTCGATCCGATGCATTGTGAACGCTGGCTTGCTCATCTTCCGCTCCTGGCTGTTGGCTGCCGCCGCCGGCAACGCGCTGCATTCATTGTATGGAGCGCGCCGCCAATGGTTCAGCGGGCGCTGTCCTACAACGCTGGCTGCACTTGCACGCCGCCCTCTGGTGCGAGGACGCGCGTTTCTACACCGTTCGTAAAATCTGCGCGCGGCGCGCGGCGCATGTGGCGCTCCCGACCAGCGCCGACGCACATTCTGGCGGCAGGAATGCTTCTTGCGCTTTCCTTGCAAGCACCGCTGGCGTGCTGGCGGCCCTGCTCAACCCTACCGACTGGAGAACGCCATGATGCAATCCCCCTCTACCGTGCCCAGCGCACCCCGGCGCGTTGTCGACGTCATGACCCGCGGGCCGGCTTATCTCAGTTCGGATGAAACCATCCTGCTTGCGGCACAGCTGATGGCTGACCTGCAGGTGGGCGCCCTGCCGATCTGCGATGGCCGCCGGTTGGTTGGCATGCTGACCGACCGCGACATCACGATTCGCTCCACTGCCAGCGGTCAGACGCCGGGCACATCGCGCGTGGGCGATGTCATGACCGCCGATGTCAAGTGGTGCACCGAAGACGAATCGCTCGAGATTGCGCAGCACAAGATGGAAGCCGCGCGCGTGCGCCGGCTACCCGTCGTCGACCAGGATCATCACTTGGTGGGCATCGTGTCGCTCGGCGACCTGGCCAGCAAGACTGGCGATTCACGCGATTCCGGCCGCACGCTGGCCAGCATCTCCACCCCCTCCGCCCCGGCGCGATAGCCGCTCAGGGAGAAGCAATGATAGACCACGTTCTGCTGATTCAACCGAATCGCCGGACCAGGCCCTCAACACGCAGGTGCGCGACCGCATTACCGAAGCATTCGGGGGATCTTTCCCGTCGGCGTAATGGTAAAGGTGGCCGACTAACGCGTCTTGCCGAATGGAACGTGGGGGTCGTCCAAAAATCGCGGTACGAAGGCACCGCCACTGACTCATCTCGCGTAGCTGGGTGGAATCGCAATCTCATCCAAAACGGAAATCACCGCCGTCAGATGACCAACGCCGCCACCTTGATAGCCAGCCGCTTAGGCGAAGTGTTTCTGGTTTGTCGCTAGGGCAACAGTGACTCGCCCTTCAGGGCGGAGCCGGGGCCGCCGAGAGACGATAGAGGCCAGCCGCAGGCACCAACCTCCGGGGCGAACGAGCGGCCCCTCAAAAAGACCCTCGCCGCAATCCGGCGAAGACCCTTTTCCTTCACGCAGGAGAACCACGAGCGCAAGAAAGTCGGCGGAAATTCCGCCGACTTTCCCCCTCACTCCGACCCTGTTCGCTGCTTCTCGCTCCCCGGGCTGTCAGCCCCTTGGATCGTAATGCTCGGATTCCCAGTATGGCGATGTCCCGTAGTGCTCATGGATGCTGTGGTGGCCCACTGCGATTCGGCCAGGCTCGGCCAATGGTCCTTGTCAAAGCCACGTGCAGTCTTCAGGCGGTCTTTCTCGACCCCGAGCACGAAGCACTTGCGCCGCGGGTCCAGCGTGAGAGCGGACCACGGCAGCGCGAACAGCTTTTCGCCGATGCCGAGAAAGCCGCTCATGGCCATCACGGCATAGGGATGGTGTCGATGTTCTCACCGGGGGTCCACCACCTTGTTGCCTTCCAGCGTGTGGGCCGCCATCACGAACGGGCCCGGGCCGCCCCCGGAGAATGCTGGTCGGTCAACGCCGCCCATAGTGGAGGCCAGTACGCCGTCGATCCTGATACTTCACAGCGATGCAGTCGATGACTTTTTCGCTCTCGCCGATAAGGCTTTCTGCGCTGGGGATCGCGGCAAGCAGTTCCCACATGCGGCGCGTCAGAAGCAGCTCGACGCTCTGCCGTGACGTCTGCGAACCCTGCCCCGGCACTCGCCGCCCGAAGAAATCGGATAAGGTGGCGGCTCGCCGCCTACCGCTCCGGTTGACGGACTCCTTCCTGGATTGGCCGGCTTGCTGGCGCCGACAGTGCCCGGCGCAGCGCTTCGATGCTCAGCGGCTTGACCAGGTGGAAGTGGAAACCCGCCTCCTGCGAGCGGCGCACGTCGTCGGCTGTGCCGCGCCCGAGCGCGAAAAACTGCATCGATCGCCCCACGGGCGTGGCCTGTAGGGCATCCAGGACTTCAACGCCGCTCATGTCCGGCATTTCCAGGGCGAGCAGCGCGCAGTCGGGCTGGAACTCGGCGGCCAACTCAAGCGCCTGCGAGCCGGTGTAGGCCGCCCGGGCTTCGTGCCCGAGCAGGTTCAGCAACTCGGCCATGCTGTTGGCGGAATCGGTATTGTCGTCAAGAATCAGCACGCGGCGCCTGCGTCCGGTATCAGCATCAACGTGGCCCGCCGGCTCGCCACATGAGACCACCTGCGGCAGGATCACGGTGAAGGTGCTGCCCTTGCCCGGCCCCGGACTGTCGGCCTGGATCGCTCCGCCATGGGCCTCGACTACGGCGCGGGCAAGCGCCAGCCCGATCCCCAGCCCACCGCGGCTGATCCCCTCGCTTTCCTGTGAGAAGAGATTGAAGATGCGATCCAGCGCGGCCGGCACCATGCCGTGGCCGGTATCGGATACGGTCGTGACGACGCTGCCGTCTTCCACCACGACGTGGACGGTCACGGTACCGCCGCGCGGCGTGTACTTGGTGGCATTGCTGAGCAGGTTGACCAATACCTGCTCGAGCCTGGCCGCATAGGCCGACACATGAGGCGACTTCGGCGGCAAGGACACCACCAGTTGCTGGCCGGCGGCCTCCAGCACCGGACGAATAGATTCGATGCTGGCCGTGACGACGTCGCTATAGGCGGTCGGCGTCAGTTCAACCTTCAGCTTGCCGGCCGTGACGCGGCCCACATCGAGCAGATCATTGACCAGCCGTTCGAGCTGGTGGAACTGGCGATCGATGATCGCGGCGCAACGCTGGATGCGCACGTCAACCGAAGGCGTCAGCGTGATCACATCGACCGCGTTGCGGATCGGTGCCAGCGGGTTGCGCAGCTCGTGCGCAAGGATCGCAAGAAAAGACTGCACGCGCCGGCTGCCCGACTCCAGTTCTTCCAGCCGCAGGGCATTGCTGATGTCACGCGCCGTCCACAGCATGCCGGCCGGGCATCCGCCCGCATCACGGATCAGCGCGATCCGCGTCTGGCAGTGCACCACCGAGCCGTCCTTGCGGGCCAGGCGCTCGTCGCCCTCATACTGGCCGCTTGCGCATGCGGCGTCCAGGCCCGCGCGGTCCTTGCCACAAGCAACGTCCTGCCGCGTAAATAGCAGCGACAGCGGCTCCCCGATCGCCTCCTCAGGCGGGTAGCCGGTAATCTCCTGCGCGCCCGAGTTCCAGCTGCGGATCTCGCCATCGGCGCTCACCTCGAAGGCGGCCACGCCAGGCAGGGATTCGGCCAGCAAGGTCGTCGGCAAGGCGCGCGTGCTCCTCTGCCGCGAACTGCACGGTGATATCGCGGCTCGCCACCACGAAGCCGCTGACAGCGCCGAAGGCGCCTGCCATGGCAGTCATGCTGGAGGCCGCCCAGAGCTGGCTGCCATCGCTGCGCACCCGCCAGCCGTCGTCCTGCGCACTGCCTGACTGCCGCGCGGCCTCCAGCCAGCGCTGCGGCAAGCCGCCCTCAATGTCGGCGGGCGAAAACAGGCACGAGATGTGGTGGCCCGCGATCTCTGCGGGTGCGTAGCCGAACAAGCGGATGGCGGGCTCGGGCCAGGTTTGCACATGGCCGTCAGAGGTGATCACGAAGACGGCGCAGCCTTCGAGCGCGGCGAGCATCTGTCGATAGCGCTCGATTTCAGGATCGGGGGCCAGCCTACCCGGTTGCGAGACCGAGTGTTCACTCGCTTGCCTGTCTGCCTCGCCGGTTGTCTTGACACGGCCGCTGTATGTGGTTGGGACTGTGGTTTGTCCGGCCACTGTTGCCCCTGCCGGGGGCAGCTCTGACATGGAAATGCGCTCCTTTTCCTTTCAGACTGAATGGCCGCAGGCAGTACCGGAAGTGCCGGCCGCGCGTTGGCCAATGCCGGCAGGGACGCCGGAATCAATCCAAAACTGCCACCTGGCAGTTGCGCCGCATGCAGAGGCGTGTTCGGTGAGTGCCCGAAACGGGGCTGCACGGCCCGTCACAGGCTGGCACGCAGCCATTACATGATAGGCGCTGGCGGCCTGTACGCCGCATGTTCAGTCAGCGAGGAAGGAGATACGTGGTGTCATGCCGATACCATGCCAAGTCGCAGGAGGGTGCTCGGCCAGTGGCGGTGGCCCGTGCTCTTGGTGTACCGGCACGATTGCAGCGCGACGCGGTGCCGGTGCGATCGGCCGGCAGGATGGCGGCCTTGCCACGCGCGGCCCATGAAGCGGCTCGTAAAGTGGACAAAGATGTGCGGCGTGTGATACGCAGCTGCCGAGAACATCTTGGCCGCGCCCCCGACGAACAGGTCGCGGCGCGGGTGCTCCGCGGCGAACAAGATGGCGTCTGCGGCAAGTGCCGGATCGTACAGCGGCGGCGGAAGCGGTTCCACAACAAGGAAACTCTTGGCGTGCGTGACCAGCGGCGGTTCCAGCCCGGCCGGCTCGACCCGGTGACCCAACTTCCGCCGCAGGGGATCGGTGGAGCCCTTGATGGCGGTATGGGCGCTTTGCAGCGGCAGGACAATGGTCCGTCTGAAGCCCGCTGCCGATAGATTGCGCCGCCGTACCTCGCGCAGATACGCGGCCGCGGCCAGCGATCCGTGCGCGGTGCCCCAGTGGCTGGCATCGAACAGCCGGCGTTGGTCTTCCAGCGGCACGTCGCCGTAGCGGCCGAACGAAGATGTTGACGGCGGCGTACCGATGTGTCGAAGCCACCGAAGCGTTCGATCGCGGCCTGTGCAACACGCCCGGCGTCTTCCTGCTTGCCGATGTCAATCGGCATTGTGATCACCTTGGCACCGCCTTGGTCTGCGACTCGATCTTCTTCAGAGAGGGTCTCATCTGTTGGCTTGTACGGCAACGCGTCGCGGCGCCGTGGACAGGGCCGAAACCGGGCGCGCTGCCGGCTCTCATCTGTGCAACAGCCGAAATCATGCCAAGGAGTGTTCCCGGCAGCGAGCCGCGTCCGGCGCAGCGCTGCAGCACCAGGATTTACAACAGCTGGTAAGAAGCACATGCGAGCCGCATGACCGTGCCTGTAGGACCAGCGCCGATTTCCGTCGCGCTGAGTACTGCATAAGCTGAATCCCATCCATGTCCAATCAACAGGCACGCCATGGCCAGGACCACCCGTCAGGAGCCGGACAACGGCCGCGCTGCAGCCGCGCGGAAACGCCTGCCGGTCAAAAAGCCCCCAGGCACCCGATCCGCTGGCACGCTGGGCAAGTACCAGCGCATGCGCGATTTCGGCGCAACGCAAGAACCGAGAGGCACACCGGCCGCGAAAAAACGCACGAGCGGCACGCGCAAGCGCGCACACCCCCTCTCCTTCGTGGTCCAGAAACACGCCGCGCGGCGGTTGCACTATGACTTCCGCCTCGAGCTGGACGGCGCGCTCAAGAGCTGGGCCGTACCCAAGGGCCCGAGCCTGGACCCCGCCGACAAACGCATGGCCGTCCATGTGGAAGACCACCCGCTGGACTATGCCAACTTCGAAGGCGTGATTCCGCCAGGCCACTATGGCGCCGGCACGGTCATCGTCTGGGACCGCGGCGTGTGGGTGCCTGAAGCCGATCCGGATGCTGCCTACCGCGCCGGCAAGCTGAAGTTCGAGCTGCGCGGAGAAAAGCTGCACGGACACTGGGCACTGGTGCGCATGCACGGCAGCCGGCAGAAGGAGCAGGACGCCTGGCTGCTGATCAAGGAACGCGACGAAGACGCGCAGCCCGCATCGGAGTTTGACGTGGTGGAGGCGTTGCCAGACAGCGTGCTCGCCGGGACGGCACGCAGCGCCACACGCAAGACAACGAAAGCCGCAGGCAGGACAACCGCCAGTAGCCACAAGAAATCCGCGCCCGCGCTTGCGCTTCCGGGCGGCGCCAAAAAGGCAACGCTGCCGCTCGCGCTGGCGCCGCAACTCGCAACGCTGGTCGAGACCCCCCCTGCAGACAGCGATGCGTGGCGCTACGAGATGAAGTTCGACGGCTACCGCCTGCTGGCGCGCATCGACGGCCGCGATGTGCGGCTCTTCACGCGACAGGGCCACGACTGGACCCCGAAGCTGAAGGCGCTCGCGAAAGAAGTCGGCTCGCTTGGGCTGCCGGACGACTGGCTGGATGGCGAGATCGTGGTGATGGGCAAACACGGCGAGACGGACTTCCAGGCGTTGCAGAACGCTTTTGAGACGGCGCATGTCGACACCATCCAGTACTTCGTGTTCGACCTCCTGTTCTACGCCGGCCATGACCTGCGCAAGGTGCCGCTGGCGGAGCGGCGCGCGCTGCTGCGCCGCCTGTTTGAAAGCAATACGGCGCCGCGGCTGCGCTTCAGCGAGGAATTCGAAGCAAGTGCCGCCGACATGCTGGATGCCGCCTGCCGCATGAAGCTAGAGGGCGTCATCGGCAAACGGGCCGACGCGCCCTATGTCAGCGCGCGCACCAATACCTGGATCAAGCTCAAATGCACGCTGCGCCAGGAGTTCGTGGTGGGCGGCTTTACCGACCCCAAGGGCAGCCGCCAGGGCATCGGTGCGTTGCTGCTTGGCATTCACGATGCCAGCGGGCAGCTGCGCTACGCGGGCAACGTCGGCAGCGGCTTCGACACCCGTACGCTCGGCAACCTGCGCACGCAACTGAATGCGCTACGGGCGGACAAGCCGCCGTTCCATGCGCTGCCCGCGTCGGTGAAAGGACATTGGGTGCGACCAAAGCTGGTGGCCGAAGTATCGTTCGGCTCCTGGACGCGCGAAGGGCGCGTGCGGCATTCCGTGTTCCACGGGCTGCGCACCGACAAGCCCGCGGGCGGCATAGCGGTCGAACTGGCCAGGGAGCCGGCCGGTGTAAAGCGGGGCAAGGGCAAGCCCACCGCCGCGGCCGGCAAGGTGGCGATCAGCCACGCCGATCGCGTGATCGACAGATCAACCGGCATCACCAAAGGCGAGCTGGTGCGCTACTACGACCGCGTCGCATCGCTGATGCTGCCGCACCTGCGCGGACGCCCAATCGCCATGGTGCGCGCACCGGCCGGCGTGCACGGGCAACAGTTCTTCCAGCGGCACGGCGACACGCTGCATGTCGAAGGGATCAACATGCTGAACGCCAGCTTGTGGCCTGGGCATCCGGCGCTGCTGGAGATCGTCTCGGCACCGGGGCTGATTGCGGCGGCGCAGCTCAATGTCGTGGAGTTCCACACGTGGAATGCGAACAAGCGCAGCATCGATAAACCGAACCGCATCATCTTCGATCTCGACCCCGGGGAAGGCGTGCCCTGGCCACGCATGCGCGAGGCGGCCGCGCTTGTCAGGGCACTGCTCCTCGAGCTGGGCCTGACCAGCTTCGTGAAGACCAGCGGCGGCAAGGGCCTGCATGTGGTCGTGCCAGTCACCCCACGTGCCAGCTGGGACGAAGTGAAGGATTTTGCGCACAAGGTGGTGCTGCATATCGCCGCAACCATCCCGCAGCGCTTTGTTGCAAAGAGCGGCGCGCGCAATCGCATTGGCAAGATTTTCATCGATTATCTGCGCAATGGCGTTGGGGCCATTACTGTGGCCGCATACTCGGCGCGTGCGCGCCCCGGCCTGGGGGTGTCGATCCCGATCGCATGGGAGGAACTGGACGGGTTGCGCAGCGCCGCCCAGTGGAACGTCGGCAATGTCGGCCCGCGGCTTGAGGAACTGGAGTCGCATGATGCCTGGGCCGGCTACCCCGACACGCGGCAGTTCATCACGCGCGCCGCTTCACGCTTGGCGCGCGGCTGACGCTGCGGTATGCTTCTTGCCGCTTCCTGGCAAGAACATCCTTTCTCGCGTGGGACTAGGAGGCGAGGGACACGCACCGTGCCATATCGATTCGGCCGACTGCTTGCGGTGACCCGCCTGTTAGCCCCCCACGGCGCACAGGCTTCGCGCCCGATGTGTCCGTTGCGGTATTTACTGCTGCCAGGCGCACTGTTGCTCGCCATCGGCGGCCCAGCACATGCCACGCTGCCGCCCCCCGCGCTGGAACAGCAGCAGGCCGCCGATGCCAAGAAGGCTAAGGAAGTCGACGAAGCCAAGCACCAGGCGGCCAACGAGGCGCTTGGCGTCTGAACGCCATGGATACGCCCGCCATCGCGAACCGTCCGCTGATCCTCAATGTGGAGGAGCGCGACGGCCCTCGTTTCGTCAAGAGCCGAATCTTGCACCGCGCGGAGTTCTCGGTACTTGAAGCCACTACCGGCCGGGCGGCCCTGTCGCTGGTACGCCAGCATGCGCCAGCACTCGTACTGCTTGGCATGCAGCTTCCCGATATCGGCGGCCTTGAGGTCTGCCGGCTTCTCAAGAGCGATCCGGACGCCGCGCGCACGCTGATACTGCTGACATCGACCGGGCTGGCCGGACAGCGTGTGCAGGCGCTGGACTGCGGTGCAGACAGCTATCTCGTGGAGCCTGCGGAACCAGAGGAAGTGCTGTCCAGCATCAACGCACTGCTGCGCCTGCGTGGGGCCGAGGATGCGTTCCGGTGCGCGACCCAGACACTGCACGAAAGCGAGGACATGTTCCGCCAGTTGGCCGAATCCCTGGCCGACGTGGTGTGGATCCTGGACCCCCGCGAGAAACGACTGCTGTTCGTCAGTCCTTCGTTTGCCGCGCTCCTGGGCCACACGGCTGAAGAAGTCTTGGATAATCCAGGCCGCTGTCTCGACCGCGTGCCGCCGGCAGATCGGCCGCGAGTGGAAGCCGCATTCGCGGACATGCTGCGCAATGGCAGGATGGATATCGAATTGCTGCTGACACGGCCGGGTGGCGAGATTCGCGAAATCCGCGCACGCGCGTTCCCGGTCCGAAGCCGCCCCGGCGCGGATGGCCGCTCGCTGCGCGTGGCAGGTATCTGCCAGGACGTCACAACGCAGAACCGCGCGTTGCGCGCGCTGCGCGACGTGGAACGCCGCAAGGACCAGTTCCTCGCCATGCTGGCGCACGAGTTGCGCAACCCGCTGGCACCAATGCGCAGCGCCGCCGACCTGCTGCAGCAGCTTTCGCCCTCGCGCGAGGACGTGTTCCGCGCGCGCGACGTGATCGGGCGCCAACTCCATCACCTGACACGGCGGGTTGACGAACTGCTTGACATCTCACGCTTTAACCAGGGAAAGATCAGGCTGCGGCAGGACCTGGTGGAACTGCGCTCGGCGCTGAATACTGCCGTGGAAACCGTGCGCCCGCTCCTTGAAGCGAACGGACACATGCTGCGCCTCTCGCTGCCAGAGCAGCCGCCGCCGGTGCGGGGGGATCTGGTACGGCTCACGCAAATCTTCAGCAACTTGCTGCATAACGCGGCCACGTACACGCCCGCAGGCGGGCATATCTCCGTGGAGGCCACCACGCAGGACGGCGATGTGACCGTGCGCGTGCGCGACAACGGCGCCGGCTTATCCGAGGCCATGCAGCGGCAGCTGTTCGACCCGCTGGCACCGGCCGACGTCACCGGTGACGAAACAGGTGCCGACGCGCAGCGTGGCTCCGCTTTGCAGGACGGCCTCGGTATCGGTCTGACGCTAGTACAGAAGCTGGTGCGCCTGCATGGCGGGCGCATCCACGCGGAAAGCCCCGGCCCCGGCGAAGGCAGCACGTTCATCGTGGTGCTGCCGGTGGAACCCTGGCAGTGCTGGCATCCGCCCAGCGGCATGGGCGTGACCCGCAGAGGACCGCCGCGCACCGTCATGCTGGTGGACGACAACATCGATGCACTCGAAGCGATGACGATGACTTTGCAAACACTGGGCCATACTGTGGTTACCGCTCCGGACGGCCAGAGCGCGGTGGAGCGCGCGGCCAGCGTGCGCCCCGACGTGATCCTGCTCGACCTGGGCATGCCGGCGATGGACGGCTTCGAGACCGCCCGGCGCCTGCGCGCGCTGCCCGAACTGAGCGGCACGAAGCTGGTGGCGCTGACGGGCTTCGGCCAGCCCGAAGACAAGCGGCGCACGCTCGAAGCGGGGTTCGACCGGCATCTGGTCAAACCCGCCGACCTCGACGAGCTGACGCGCCTGCTCGACGGGCTCGACGCCTGAGCGTGCCGTCCGCCACTCATCGCCAAAAGCAAGGAGCCAACCCCGTGCATATCACGCCTGACCCCGACATCCCCCCTACAAGCCGGAAACGCCACCGCCCGAGCCGCCGCCCGGGGCGCCCGAACCCGTCACCGATCCGCCTCCCGGCGATCTGCCGCCGCCTCCTCCGCCGCGCGCAATCCCGGCTGTGCAAGGAGTTCCATTGTGTCACGCATCATCTGGAAAGGCGCCATAACCTTCGGGCTCGTCAACATACCGGTCGTGCTGCGGCCGGCATCGCGCAGCCAGACCATCCACCTCGACCTGCTGGACGTGCGCGACATGGCGCCCGTGGGCTACCAGCGCATCAACAAGAGCACCGGCAAGCCGGTCGACAAGTTGCACATCGTCAAGGGCTACCAGTACGAGAAGAACGAATACGTGCTGCTGAACGAAGAAGACTTCCGGCAGGCCAATGTCGAGGCCACGCAGACAGTCGATATCGTCAGCTTCGTGGAGCGGAGAATATTCCGCCGTACTACTTCGATACGCCCTACTATCTCGAACCCGACAAGCGTGGCGAACGCGGCTACGCGCCGCTGCTCGAAACCATGCGCCGTACCGCGCGCGCCCCGCTGGCGCTGGTGCTACGCAACCGCCAGCACCTCGCCGCGATGCTGGTGCATGACAATGCGCTGGTGCTCAACACCATGCGCTTTGCCGACGAGGTGCTACCGATGTCGGAATTGCACCTGCCCAAACTCGCCAGTGGCAAACCCACCGGCGCGCATGCGCGAGAAGTGGAAATGGCGACCAAGCTGGTGGAAGATATGAGCGAGGACTGGGCCCCCGAGCAATACCGCGATACCTATCGTGACGACCTGATGGCACGCATCGAAGAAAGGATCGAATCCGGCAAGACCCATCAGCTCACGCCGGCTGCCAAGGAACCGGAAACCCCGCGCCAGGGCGCGAAGGTCATCGACTTGGTCGCGCTGCTCAAGCAAAGCCTGAACCGTCGCGGCAAGGACGACGCAAGCAGCGACAGTGGGGGGCGCGCGCGCCGGAAGGCGCCGGCCCGGCACGCCGCCGCAAAGAAGCAGGCCGTGGCTAAGCGCGCTACGGCAGAACACGCGCCTGCCAAGCGTACCGCGCGCGCCGCTCCGGCGCGTGAGGCCACAGCAAGCAGCACCAGCCGGCCGGCCACCAAACGCAAGCACGCCTGAGCTGAGCCGCAGACCCGCACTACATCTCACGCAAGGAGAACCATCGTCGATGTACTGCGTGAATCCCCCGTGCGGGGCGGTTGTGGACTAGCGCGGTAGCACCTTCAGCTTGTCGGTCACTGAACTCACGCCCTCAACGCTACGCGTGGCATCGACTGCGAGCTGGTGCTGTTCCTTCGTTGGCACCGAGCCGCTCAGGTTGACTGTGCCGTCCTTGGTTTTCACGTCAATGCCGGTGGACTTCAGGTCCTTGGTGGCAAGCAGCTTGGCCTTCACCTTGGTTGTAATAGCGCTGTCGCTGACGGATTGCGTGGCATTGTCGCTCATTTCAGTGGTGGCCGCAGGCTGCTGGTCGCGGTCACCCTCGGCGCGGCCCGGCATGCCAGGGACCAAGTTGGGTGGCACACCCTTGGTGGTGTCGGCGGCGACGCGCATGAAGCCGCCTGTATCGAGCGCAAACGCGCCGCCGGTAGCTGCCGCCAGCGCAGTAGCGACACAAGTCATGCGCAGGGTATGTGCAGGGATTTTCATCGCTCTCTCCTGATGGTGTGGTCAGGTTCGACATAAGTCGCCACACGAGTTCTCGAGAACCGCATGAACGAGAACCGCAAGAAGCGCCCCGCTACGCTGCAATGTGTGTAATTCGGAGCAGGAATTTGTAATTCCGGTCAGCGCGCAAATGAAGCCTATGCCGCTTCCGCACGCATGCGCTATCCGAGGCAACAGAGGCCAAGAGGAGTAGGAATAGACTTTGTCGTTCCAGCGTGGATGCCGCCATCACTTCGGGCCCCAGGGCCGTCGGCGACCCGCTTCCGACATGGCCGCGCCCTTGGCGCCGGCCGGCACGCCGCGATTGAATTCATGTTCGTCTCCTAGGTTGTGCCGGAATGCGTGCGACGTACATGCCAAGGCCGCGTTATGACGGCCGCGCTTCAGCGGCCTCCCGGCCGAGGTAGGAATTACAAGGCTGGTAATTTTCTATGCCGTGCGCGAGAGGCAAGCCTGCCGGATTCGCCACGCGGGCTTGGCTCTGATCGCATCACGGTTGCCGCGCTGCTCCCCGCGGACCCGATCGGCGATGCCTTGCGGGCAGAGCGCGCTCCATCTGGGTAATGATGCATTCATGGCATGAAACATGCGCTGTGCTTGTAACTGGCCTGCGCCAACGAGGAGCAGGCGGACGACCCACTGGTACCTCGCGCCGTGCCCGGCGCGCGCGATGACCCGATGCCGAACGACCGACTCTCAGGAGCACGACTAATGGAAACCCAAGGCAATACCCAATCCTCCGTCCAGAACGATTCGCCGGGTATCGCCGGCAAGTTCGGCACGGCAACCACAAACATCCTGGACGCTGCCAAGGACGCCAGCAAACAGGTCGGCGCGGTCGCACGCAGCGAAGCCTACGGCCTGAAGCGGGAGCTCGACGACCTGATCAGCCGCATTCCCACCCTGTCTGGGGCTGCGCTGGACGAGGCCAAGGAAGAGTTCCTGAGCAAGATGAACGCGACCAGGGATGCCGCAAAGGGCATCTCGGAAAATGTGCGCCAGCAAATCTCCCGGCGAGCCGAGGACACCGCCGCCTATGTCAAGGAGCAGCCGCTGCGATCCATGAGCATGGCGGTCGGGGTCGGCATTATCCTGGGCCTGTTGATGGCCAACCGGGGTGGCGGCCGGGGCTCGGACTGAACCAGGCCCGACCGCCTTGCGCGCCGGCACCCTGGCCTGGTGCGCAAGGGCAGCGGCACGCCGACCGAGGTGCTCGCGCAATTCTGGCAGGACCTGTGCGGCAGGATGCGCGGAACTCCTGGCAAGCACAACAGTCTAGCGCCGATGTCGCGCGGCCGCGCAAGGCCAAGCTTCGAGCGCGGCGTCCCGACCAAGAGCGCCAAGTTTGCCGGCCGCGCCGCCTTCACGCTGGCGCATGCCGCGCCGGCAGGATCCAAAGCGGACTATGACGCGGCCGTGAAAACTGCCAACACCAACTATAAGGCTGCGCGCGCCCAGTGCGACAGCCTCAAGGGCAATGCGAAAGCCGTCTGCGTGAAGGAAGCCAAGCGCGATGAGGAAGTGGCCAAGGCCAACGCCGAAGCCGACAAGGTCAAGGCCGATGCCGATTACAGCGTGGGCAAGGAGAAGTGCGAGGACCTCAAGGGCAATGACAAGGATGTGTGCGTGAAGGACGCCAAGGCTGCCCACGAGCAAGCCCTGGGTTCGGCCAAGGTCGAGAAGGCTGCCGCCACCGGCACGAGCACCGACGTGGCTGAAGCGCGCGCCGATGCCAGGAAGGACAGCTTGGAAGCCGCCTACAAGGCCGAGAAGGAAAAGTGCGATGCCATGTCCGGCGATGCCAAGGACAAGTGCGTGGCCAACGTCAAGGCCAAGTACGCCAAGTAAGTCACCTCTTTGCGACACGTGAGCAGCCCGCCCCAGGGGGGCTGACGGCAAAGACATTCAAGGAGCCGCCATGAATTGGGATCAGATCGAAGGAAAATGGGATCAGGTCAAAGGCAAGGTCAAGGAAAAGTGGGGCCAGCTCACCGACGACGACCTCACCCAGATCCGGGGCAAGTGCGATCAGCTTGCCGGCCTCATCCAGGAGCGCTATGGCTATACCAAGGAGCGCGCGGAAGAGGAGTTGAAGGCGTGGGAGCGCGACATACGCTGGTAACACGGAAGGCTCTGATGAAACTCGGAGGGGCCGGTGGGTTACGCTCAGGGTTTTGACGAGGGTACGTACACGTGACGCGCATTTCTGCGACCGCTCCAGCATTCTCGAGGGGGCGCCTGGGATGACCGAATGCTTAACACGTGTATGGCGTAGCGTACAATTGGCAGCGTCGCCTTGGGAAGGGTGACCCAAGAGCTACATTGGCCCTCGCCGAACCACTAAAGTGATTTTTAAGCACCCCCGACTTTTCGTGGCAGGTAGCATAGCGCTTGCCGTTGCCTTCGCTACCATCGGAGCGGTTGCGCTGCATCAGATGCGCCAGGATGCGTATGTGCGAGCTCAGGAAGGCTCTGCCAATCTCTCGCTCATCCTGGAACGCGATATCGCCCGCAATCTGGAGATCTACGAACTGTCGATGCACGCCGTCATCGACGGTATCCAGGATCCCGAAATTCTTCGGTTGCCTTCCGCTATTCGCCAGTTGGTTCTGTTTGATCGCTCCGCAAACGCGACGGACATGGGCGCGATGTTGGTGGCAAATGAATTGGGGGACCTCATACTTGACTCCCGTTCCACACCGCCCCGCCCGGTCAACCTTGCGGACCGTGATTACTTTGACGTGCATCGGAATTCCACGAAAGCCGGGCTGTATATCAGTCGGCCGTTTCAGCCTCGGCTGACGGACGGCGGCCAGTCGATCGGCCTCAGCCGAAGGTTATCGCACGTGGATGGCAGCTTCGCCGGCATCGTGGTGGGCACGCTGCGCTTAAGCTATTTTCAAAGACTATTCGAGGGGACGAACCTAGGACAGGCGGGCACGATCACGTTGCTACGGGATGATGGTGTGGTTCTTATGCGCCGTCCATACGATCCATCCACTATCGGACGGAGCATGGCCGGTACTGCCTCTTTTGCGCCCCTGATGCATGCGTCCAAGGGCACCTATGTCGGCATAGCCGCACTGGATGGCGCCCAGCGTCTGTACGATTTCCGGCACGTTGCCGGTTTCCCACTGGTGGTGGTCGTCGGCCTGTCGACGGAGGATATTTACGCCGATTGGCGCAAACGTGCCTGGCTCTTGGGCGCACTTATCCTCGCGCTCGACACCATGCTCATTGCCCTCTCCATCCAGATTGCCCAGCAGGTCAGGCGCAGGCTGGCGCTGGAGGAGCATTTGAAAATGATGATCAACACAGACGGGTTGACGGGTATCGGGAGCCGGCGCGCCCTGGATGAGGCGGCGGACATCGAATGGCGTAGGGCACGCCGCCACCAACAACCCTTGGCCTTGCTCATGATCGACGTCGACTATTTCAAGAGCTTCAATGACCACTACGGCCATGCGGGTGGTGACGATGCCCTGGCCGCGGTCGCTCGTTGTATTGCCAACAGCATACGCAGACCAGGGGACTACGCCGGCCGCTACGGCGGTGAGGAATTCGCGGTACTTCTTCCCAATACCGACAGCGACGGTGCAATGGCAATTGCTGAAAAGATTCGTTTGGCGGTCCAGGCCGTGGCTATCCCGCATGCGGGGAGCATCCATCAGGTGCTCACGATCAGCATCGGGGTGGCGAACACCGACGTGCAGACGCGCTCTGTCGACCTGCGGGTCTTCTTCAATACAAGCGACTCGGCGCTGTATGAAGCAAAGGCATCTGGACGCAACTGTGTGGTGGCCACGACACCGAGGCGTGAGACAGAAGCCCCTCGCCAGGCCCGCGTCAGCTAGAGCCCCCCCAAGCCCACCAGACGTGCTCTGCGGCATCACAACGCCGGCGGCATGCGCGCTACCGGCCGTCAGAATCGGTCGGGAAGAGTCCATCAACTTCGATGGAGAATTCAGTGGCATAGCGCAGCTTTTTGGCGGCGATCCGCGCGCGTGAGGCCGTGGTGCATCGAGCTTTGGCAGGCGATGGCCGCGCTCAGTGTCTGGCAATCATCGCAAATGGCTCGGCACGGCGAGGTATTTCTACACTACCGGTATAAATTCCCTGTTCAATTCGACAAGTTTGGCGGGGGATTGCCGCACCGGCAGCGCCTCGACCCGGAAACGGAATTCGCGCGAGACACCGGGGCGAACCGGTACAGGTGACACCCGCGCCATGCCCTCGACGCCCCTGAGCGTCGCCGTGCCTCCCGGCAGCGGCGGTCCTTCCCGCCAGCGTGAGCGCGATCCTTCCGCGCCGGTGGGGACGGGGGCGGGCATCGGGGCCGGCCCGCGAGCACCGTAAGCTCTTATGCCCAACGACAGCATCACCTCGCGGGCTCAAGCAAGATGGCACTCCCACCGTGGTCGTTGGAGTAGCGTCCGCGGCGGCCGAGAGCAATTCGAGGACCGGCTTTACGCCGTCCGCTCGTCCCTCGCATGTGCGCGACCCCCGAGTATCTCGGGCCGCCCATCTCCGACTCACAGACACATGATTCGGTCATGTCGTTGGTCCATCTCATCGCTGAGATGAGGGCGCTTCGCTACGGCCAAATCCCCGATTGTAATGGCCCGGGCAACTGACCACCAAGATCGCGGCGCCACGGCCCGGTAGCTGCAACGCAGGCCCCTGGCATGCTCCCTCTGCCTGCCGCTTCGGCCGATGCTACCAGGTCTTCCTGCTGGTATTCGCGCAGGGCGCGGCGCATATTTCCCGGACGCGCGCCCGATCGCCCCTACAGCTACAGAGAAGGAGCATTCAGAAAAACGGCGAGTTCCGCAGAGAGCTGCCTACGTTACGGAAGGTATTTCAAAAGGACATGTTCGAGGCCGCGTGAGAAAGTGCCTCAATCTGCTCAAGCCGTGTAGGAATTACACCGACGCCGAACTTCCTGTGGCCGCCCTACACTTGTTACACGAATCACGAAGAACAGGCCTGACAACAGTGGCTTGTGCGTCCCGCAATGCCTAAATTTCACACCATGCTCGTTGGCGGCAGCGATAAAGAGAAAATTTACTTTCGCGCCTCTGGCAAGTGCCCAAGGTGTCGCTTGCATGCTCACTATCGTGATCGAACCATCGATGTAACCGCGGCGGACTTCTTTCAAGCACTCTGCCAAATTCGGGAAGTACTCGCGCGGGAAAGGCTATACCCACAATGCCATGGATCGAGTCTCAATGTGTACTCAATAGGCGGCCCATTGAAGGCGCAGGACGGCTTGCGTGCGTACCGGCTCAGTATCGGGCGCGAGGTTACTCCGTTCGACGTCGTCAATATCTTTGAGCGCTGCGGGAGCAGTGTGCTGCCTGTCACTGTGAAGGAGCAATACGACTACTATTGGCAATGGTTGCAATCGACAGCATGATGTCGCTGCGTCGGCCACGCTTGTAGTGCGCACTTCGCTCTGTGTGCTCTCATTCCATCAAGAGTCCGGAACGTGTCAATGACTTTGCGTCACCTGGCTTCATGAATTTACTGTGCCGGGCTGTGGTGTGTTTGGGGTAATGG
>NZ_JBIUHC010000113.1:0-32614 GCF_044627735.1 Cupriavidus sp. CuC1
GTGCCGGCCGCGGCAGGCGCAGCAGCGCTGGCGCGCGCCTGGGCGCGCGGGTTGGGCAGGCTTTCGCCGGTGGCCTCGCGCAGCCAGGTCTTGAAGCCATAGCGCGCGAAGAAGTCGATCAGCTTGTCCTTGTCCTCGCTCCCACCCTTGAGCTGGTGGAAGTCGGCCAGCGAGCTCGTCAGGTCGCAATCGGTCTTGACCGTCACCAGCTCGCGCGCCTTGGGCAGCCACTCCAGCGTATTGCGCAGGTTCTCGCCCACCACGCCCTTGATGCCGGGGGCGCTGGCCATGACATCGTCGAGCGTGCCGTACTCGGTCAGCCATTTGACCGCGGTCTTCGGGCCCACCTTGGGCACCCCGGGCACGTTGTCCACGGCGTCGCCGATCAGCGAGAGATAGTCGACGATGCGATCCGGTGGCACGCCAAACTTGGCGACCACGCCGGGCGGGTCGAGGACTTCGCCGCTCATGGTGTTGACCAGCGTGACATGGTCGTCGACCAGTTGAGCCAGGTCCTTGTCGCCGGTGGAGACCACCGTGCGCATGCCTTCGGCGGTGGCCTGGCGCGCGAGCGTGCCGATCACGTCGTCCGCCTCCACGCCTTGCACCACCACGATGGGCCAGCCCAGCGCGCGCACGGCTTCGTGGATCGGCTCGATCTGCTTGGCCAGGTCCTCGGGCATCGACGGGCGATGCTCCTTGTAGGCCGGATAGAGGTCGTCGCGGAAGGTCTTACCCTTGGCGTCGAACACGCAGGCGCTATACTCTGCCGGGAAATCGCTGCGCAGCTTGCGCAGCATATTGATCATGCCGTAGATTGCCCCTGTGGGCAGGCCCTCACCGTTCCTCAGGTCCGGCAGAGCGTGATACGCACGATACAGATAGCTCGATCCATCGACGAGCAAGAGTGTTTTTGGACTATCCGACATTCACATGGACTCAAAATTGACTGGTGCCGCCGCAGGCGGTGCGAACGCCGCCCCCCCTTCCGACGCAGCCGGCGCCGATAACCCGGCGGCGGCCCTCAAGCAGGCCGCGCAAGGCAGTATTACCACCGCGGCCGATATGGACGTGAACGTGACGGTCAGCGCCGCTGCCGATGGCCCGGGAGATACTTCCCCCGCCGCCGGCATCCGCGCCAACCCACGCAAGATGATTCCCAGCCTGCGTGCGCTGGCCGACGAAGACCGCGCGACTGCAAAAAAAGCGCGCGCTTCGTGGCAAATGTTCACGATTATGGCAGAGTTCATCGAGGCGACCGAGTACCTTTCCGAGATCCGCCCGGCGGTCTCGATCTACGGCAGCGCGCGCTTGCGCGAGGATTCGCCTTACTACCAGCGCACCATCGAGATCGCCCGCCTGTTCTCCGACGCGGGCTTCGCGGTGATCTCGGGCGGCGGCCCGGGCATCATGGAGGCGGCCAACAAGGGCGCCCACGCGGGCAAGTCTGCCAGCGTCGGCCTGAACATCGAGCTTCCGCACGAGCAGCAAGGCAATCCCTACCAGGACATCGCCATGCGCTTTCGCCACTTCTTCACGCGCAAGGTCACCTTCGTCAAGAATTCGGACGCCTTTATCGTGATGCCGGGCGGTTTCGGCACGCTGGATGAACTGGCCGAGGTGCTGACGCTGGTGCAGACCGGCAAGTCCCGCGCCGTCCCGGTGGTGCTGTTCGGCAGCCGCTTCTGGAAGGGCCTGCTCGACTGGTTCCGCTTCACGCTGCTGCCGATGGGCCTGATCGCCGAGCACGACCTCGACCTGATGAAGATCGTGGATGAGCCGCACGAAGTGCTCGAAGCGGTATATGAGTACTACGAGCAGCGTGGCGGCGACAACCCGATGCCGCCCAAGGAAGAGATGTTCTACCTCTGACCCGGGTCGGCCATGCGGCTTCCTTCCGGGCCCGCCGCCCGTCCCGCAAAGGTGCCCGCCGGGTCACCGCGAGGGGCCCGGTGCGGGCAGGAATTGCTAGAATGGAACCCTGACACACTGCGAAAGCCTGGCGTCGCCGGGCTGCAGCGCCATTTGTGGCGCAGCATGCCCCTGGCCTGCTGCACTGCACAGGAGCCTTCGATGACCTCCCCCTCACTCCTGGCCACCGCACGCGCGGCAGCGCCGGAGCCGTTCCGGGCCGCCGCCCGCGCGCTCGGTTTTGCAGCCTTGCTGGCGCTTTGCGCCCCCGCCGCGGTAATGGCGCAGCCGAGCACCGAACAGGCAGGCGGCGCCCTGACCCAGCAAGAGCTGAACCAGATCAACGACCGGCCGATCACCACGCCCGCCAAGACCCAGCTGAACCAGCCGCGCGAACCGAGCTTCCAGCTCAATGAGCGGGATGGCACCCAGGTCCGGGAATATAAGAACAAGGGCCAGGCCACCGATATTGAGGTCAAGTCCGGCATGGGCACCAAGTACCAGATGAGCAAGCCGGAAGACAGCTCGCCGAAGATCCGGGACCACGACACAAACCGCGTGCCGTCGGTCAAAGTGTTGCAATTCTGAGTGCCGGCAATCCGGG
This sequence comes from Cupriavidus sp. CuC1, assembly GCF_044627735.1. Taxonomy (NCBI): domain Bacteria; kingdom Pseudomonadati; phylum Pseudomonadota; class Betaproteobacteria; order Burkholderiales; family Burkholderiaceae; genus Cupriavidus; species Cupriavidus sp. CuC1. Next base: position 2,516 of record NZ_JBIUHC010000113.1, read on the forward strand.
GCTTGACGTCCCGGGTCCGGCGTCCCGATTTTCGCTTTCTGTTTTCTGCTTGCTGTTTCCTGATTTCCCACGACCCCGCCAGAAGATCACGGCGGGGCCGCGCGGCGCTTCCGGCATCCATGCCGCGAAAGCCAAGCTCTGCTTGCGCCCGCCGCCATCCGTTTCGATTCACACAAAGAGTATGGCCGTATTCACCACGGTCTCGCCGGACGAGATCGCCAGTTGGCTCCTTGATTACAACCTGGGCGAAATGCGCGACTTGCGCGGCATTGCCTCGGGCATCGAGAACAGTAACTTCTTCCTGACCATGGAGCAGGACGGCGTCACGCGCGAATACGTGCTGACCATCTTCGAGCGCCTGACGTTCGAACAGCTGCCGTATTACCTGCACCTGATGGCCCACCTGGCCGCGCACGACATCTGCGTGCCAGCGCCTGTCCCGGGCCGCGACGGCGAGATCCTGCGTGCCCTCAAGGGCAAGCCGGCGACCATCGTCACGCGGCTGCCGGGCGGCTCGCAGCTGGCGCCAGGCGTGGGGCATTGCGCGCAAGTGGGCGACATGCTCGCCCGCATGCACCTTGCCGGCCAGAGCTATCCGCGCCAGCAGCCGAACCTGCGCAGCCTGCCGTGGTGGCAGCAGACGGAAGGCGAGATCCTGCCGTTCCTGGATGCCGGCCAGCAAGCGTTGCTGCGCGAGGAACTGGCCCACCAGACCGCGTTCTTCGGCGGCGCGGGTTACGCGGCGCTGCCCGGCGGCCCTTGCCATTGCGACCTGTTCCGCGACAACGCGCTGTTCGAGGATGGCCCGGCCGGGCAGGACAAGCTGGGGGGCTTCTTCGATTTCTACTTCGCCGGCAACGACAAGTGGCTGTTCGACCTGGCCGTCACCGTCAACGACTGGTGCATCGACCTGGCCAGCGGCACGCTCGACGCCGAGCGCGCCCAGGCTCTGCTGCGGGCTTATCATGCCGTGAGGCCGCTGGGCCCCATCGAGGCGCAACACTGGCGCGACATGCTGCGCGCCGGCGCACTGCGCTTCTGGATTTCCCGCCTGTGGGACTTCTACCTGCCACGCGAGGCCGACATGCTGCAACCGCATGACCCGACCCACTTTGAACGCATCCTGCGCCGGCGCATCGAAGCCGCCGCGCTGCCCTGGACCTGACCGTCATGCAATTACTGGAAGTCTCCGCCAAGGAAGGTTATGTCTGGTTCCGCCAGGGTGTCTGGCTGTTCCGCAAGAACCCGCTCGCCTTCCTGATGCTGTTGTTTGTCTACTTGATCGCCGCGCAACTGGCCGTGTTCGTGCCGTTGATCGGCATCATCGCGCTGCTGGTGGTCACCCCGGGCCTGTCGGTCGGCATCATGACCGCCTGCCGCGAGGTGATCCTGAACAAACGCGTGCTGCCCACTGTGTTATTGGCGGGATTCCGCGGCAACGGCAAGCAAGCCAGCCGCAACCTGCTGGTGCTGGGCGGCATCTACGCCGGCCTGGTCTTCGTGCTGAGCCTGATCGCTGGCAGCCTGGTGGACATCAGCACGCTGGTGCCTATCCTGCTCAAGGAAGAAGCACCGTCGGCGGATTCCGTGCGGCAGCTGTACTTCGCGCTGATGATCGGCGCAGCGCTGTACACGCCCATCGCCATGCTGTTCTGGTTTGCGCCGTTGCTCACCGCGTGGCACAACGTGCCGCCGGTCAAGGCGCTGTTCTTCAGCTGGACCGCGTGCTGGCGCAACCGTGGCGCGTTCCTGGCCTATGGCGTGGTGTTCGCGGTCTTGCTGGTGGCGGTACCTTTTTTCCTCGAGGCGCTGTTCGGCGCATTGGGGGCTGAGGCGGTGCTGTCCTTCCTGGTCACACCGTACTCCCTGCTGATGCTGGCGATCATGTATTGCTCGTTCTACGCCACCTACCGCGGCTGCTTCAATGTGGTACCGGAAGAAGCCGCCGGCAAGACGGACCTGGCAGCCTGAAGACCTGACGGCTGGCCCTGGCCCGGGCGCAGCCGGCCCCCGTCACACGGCCGGCAGGCCGAACAGCCGGGCCGCGTTGCGGTCCGGCGCCTCGCACAGCGGCCCCAGCCACTCCCACACCTTGCGCTGCAGGCCGGCATAGCCGGCCTCGGCCTCGTGATTGGTCCACGGCCAGTCCGATCCCCACAGCAAGCCTTGCTCGCCCAGGCAGTGGTACCAGCCGGCCACCACGCCTGCCAGGTCCGCCGCCACGCGATACGGCGCGCTCAGCTTGACGTAGACCTCCCTCTGCCCGCGCCAGTGCGCGGCGCAAGCCAGCATCGGCGCGTCTGCCTGCACCCCGGACGCGGGCTTGCCGAAATGATCCAGCACCAGCGCAATCGGCACCGGCGGCAGCCAGGCCTGCAGCTCAGACAGCCGGCCCGGGTCGGTATGCAGCTCCAGGTGCCAGCCCAGCGCGTGGGCCGCCTCCAGCAACGCAGGCCAGCGCGCGTCGCGCCATGACGCGTCGTTGTGTCGCCCCACCATGTTCCACCGCAGCCCGCGCACGCCCAAGCCATGCAGCCGCGCCAGCTCGCCAACGGATGCCTCCGGGCCAACAACGCAAACGCCTCGCAGCGAGGGCGAAGCCGCCAGCGCCGCCTCCAGCTCGCTGTTGTCGCTGCCGAAAAAACTCGGCTGCACCACCACGCCCGCGCGCACGCCATGCGCCCCGGAGATGGCTTGCCACTGCGCCAGGCTGGCGCCGTAGGCGGGCCGGTAGCGCGCCCCGCCCACGGCGGGGGCATCTGCGGAAAACACGTGGAAATGGGTATCGATCTGGAACATGTTCTGGCCCAAGGAACGGCGCATGCCGCCATGAATGGTAGCGCCGGCCACTTTGTGCCGGCCAGGCGCCCGGCGGTTGACACCAGTGCCCTCCATTCTATGCTCTAGTCCTATAGATGACTAGAGCCCTCGGCAATGCTCAGCCGCCGGGGCACGCACGAAGGACACGAATGCCCGACCGTTCCGCCCTGCCCGACCCGACGGGCGCCGGCCTCGACGCCTCGCCAGCCAGCCTGGCGGCGCCACGCTGGGCCCGCATCGCGACCGCGCTCAAAGGCCGCATCCTGGCCGGCGAATGGGCCTCCGGCACCGCCATTGCGGCCGAGAGCGCGCTGGCCGAGCACTACGGCGTGGCGCTGGGCACCATGCGCGCTGCCATCCAGGCACTCGTGGACGAAGGCCTGCTGGAACGCGTGCATGGCCGCGGCACCTTTGTGCGCGGCGCGCTCACCGGCGCCACCATGGCGCGGTTTTTCCGCTTCGGGGATGCCGGCTCGGAGATCCCCGAGTCGCGCATCGTGTCGCTGCGCACGCTGGCCGCGCCGGCGGATGTGGCGGTGCAACTGGGGCTGGCGGCGGGCACGCCGGTGCTGCGCGTACTGCGCCAGCGCGGCTGGGAAGGCCAGGTCCGCCTGCTCGAGACCATCTGGCTGCCGGCGGCGCTGTTCAGCGCGCTGGCCACGCTCAAGCCGGCCGAGTTCGCGCCCCTGCTCTACCCGATGTATGCCGAGCGTTGCGGCGTCACCGTCGGCCGCGCCGTCGACGACTTGCGCTTCACCCGGCTGGGCGCACGCGAGGCCGCCCAGCTCAGCTTGCCGGAGGGCCATCCCGCGCTGGCGGTCAGCCGCGTGGCATTCGACCTCGCGGGCCGGCGCGTGGAGTTCCGCCAGACGCTGGGCAATGCCGACGATTTCCACTATCGCGCCGAGGTTCGCTGAACCGCGCAAGAGCGCGCCGCCGCGAAGTGCGGGCCGGCGCAGCACCCAGACCTGCACATCCCGAGGAGACCCATGCGATTCCCGATCCGTCTTTGCGCCAGCGCCCTGTGCTGGCTCGCCGCTGGCACCAGTGGCCTTGCGCATGCCCAGGCCTGGCCCGCCGCCAAGCCCATCCGGCTAGTGGTCACCTACGCGCCCGGCGGCGGCGCCGACACCATGGCCCGCATGATCTCGCCGCGCCTGGGCCAGGAACTGGGCCAGACCATCGTGGTGGACAACCGGCCCGGCGCGGGCGGCCAGATTGGCACGGACCTGGTCGCCAAGTCGGCGCCGGACGGCTATACGGTACTGCTCGATGCCGCCTCGTTTGCCGCCAATCCCTCGCTCTACAAGCGGCTGCCCTACGACCCGGTCAAGTCCTTCGTCCCGGTCTCGGTGCTGGCGCTCTATCCCAATATGCTGGTGGTGAACCCGCGGTTCCCGGCCAAGACCACGCAGGAGCTGATCGCGATGGCTCGCGCCAAGCCGGGCAGCATCGCCTATGCGTCGTCCGGCAACGGCTCGGCCCAGCACCTGGCGGGCGCGCTGTTCGCGCAGCGCATGAAGCTGGACCTGCTGCATGTGCCGTATAAAGGCGGCGGCCCGGCCATGGCCGACGTGATTGCGGGGCAGGTGCCGGTGTTCTTTGCCAATACGGCCTCCGGCCTGCAGCATGTGCGCGCCGGCAAGCTGCGCGTGCTCGGCGTGACCGGCGCCAAGCGCACGGCCATCCTGCCGGACACGCCGACGCTGGCCGAGGCAGGCGTGCCGCACTATGAGGTCTACGAGTGGAATGGCGTGTTCTTGCCCGCGGGCACGCCGCCGGAGATCGTCAAGCGCCTGTCGGATGCGATCCGCAAAGTCATCAACCTGCCGGAGAACCGCGAGCGCGTGACCAGCCTGGGCGGGGAGATCGTGGCCGGCACGCCGGCCGAAGCGGCCAGGTTCATCCAGGCCCAGACCACCGAATGGGCCAAGGTGATCAAGGAAGGCAACATCCAGCTGGACTAGCCGCCTCCCTGGTTGCTTAGCCGATCATCCGATCAGTCGATCGGGTCCAGCTTGGCGACCGACAGCATCAGCCATTTGGCGCCGTGGCGCTTGAACTTGATGTTGGCGCGGGCGGCCTCGCCCTCGCCTTCCAGCCCGGCGATCACGCCTTCGCCAAACTTGTTGTGGAACACGCTCTGGCCGATGCGCAAGCCCGCGCCGGCCTGGCGCTTGGCGTCGGCGTAGCCGTTGCCGGTGTCCATGCCGCCGGTGGGCTGGGTGCCCGAGTAGGGGACGTCCTCAGGCCGCTTGAACCAGTCGCGGCCCCAGCCGCCCTCGTTCTGCTGGCGGCGCTGCGAACCACCACCGCCACCGCCATAGGCCTGCGCAGGCGGCATCAGCCACTTGAGCGATTCCTCCGGCAGCTCCTCGAAAAAGCGCGAGCGCACGTGGTAGCGCATCTGCCCGTGCAACACGCGGCTTTGCGCAAACGAGAGATAGAGCCGCTCGCGCGCACGCGTGATCGCCACGTACATCAGGCGGCGTTCTTCCTCCAGCCCGTCGGCTTCGGTGGCGCTGTTCTCGTGTGGGAACAGCCCTTCTTCCAGCCCGGTGATGAAGACCGCGTTGAACTCCAGCCCCTTGGCCGCGTGCACCGTCATCATCTGCACGGCGTCCTGGCCGGCCTGCGCCTGGTTGTCGCCGGCTTCCAGCGACGCATGGGTGAGGAAGGCCACCAGCGGGGTCATCACCGCCGGCAGCGCCTCGGGGTCCAGTACCTGCTGGGCCTGGTCGCCCTCGGCCAGCGCGGGCAGCGGCTGCGCGCCATCGCGCCCGACGGGAATCGCGCTGGCCAGCGCGTCCAGGCCAAATCCTTCTTCCATCACGAACGCCTGCGCGGCCGTCACCAGTTCCTGCAAGTTCTCGATGCGGTCCTGGCCTTCTTTTTCAGCGCGATAGTGCGTGATCAGGCCGCTGGTGTTGGTCACGTACTCGACCGTTTCCGGCAGCGTCATGCGGCGCGTCTCGGCGCGCATCTGCTCGATCAGCCGCACAAAGGCGCCCAGCGTGCTGCCGGCCTTGCCGGGCACGAAGGCCACGGCTTCGGCCAGTGAGCAGTTGTACTGGCGCGCCGCATCCTGCAGGGATTCCAGCGAGCGCGCGCCAATGCCGCGCGTTGGAAAATTCACCACGCGACCGAAGGCGGCGTCGTTGCGCGGGTTTTCCAGCAACTGCAGGTAGGCCAGCGCGTGCTTGACTTCGGCACGCTCGAAAAAGCGCAGGCCGCCGTACACGCGATAGGAAATGCTCGCCGAGAACAGCGCGTGCTCGATCACCCGCGACTGCGCATTGCTGCGGTAGAGGATGGCGATTTCCGAGCGGCTCATGCCCTGCGCGATCAGGTCGCGGATTTCCTCGACGATCCAGCCGGCTTCCTGGCCGTCGGTGCCGGCCTGGTACACCCGCACCGGCTCGCCGTGGCCGGCATCGGTGCGCAGGTTCTTGCCCAGGCGGCGTGAATTGTGCGCGATCAGGTGGTTGGCCGAATCCAGGATGTGGCCATGGGAGCGGTAGTTCTGCTCCAGCTTGATCATGTGGCGCACGCGGAATTCGTGCTCGAAGTCGCGCATGTTGCCGACATTGGCGCCGCGGAACGCGTAGATGCTCTGGTCGTCGTCGCCCACCGCGAACACCGCGGCGGGATTCTGCGTGCCGAAGCCAGCCAGCATCTTGAGCCACTGGTACTGCAGCACGTTGGTGTCCTGGAACTCGTCCACCAGCACATGGCGAAAACGGTGCTGGTAGTGCTGGCGGATCGCGTCGTTGTAGCGCAGCAGCTCGTAGCAGCGCAGCAGCAACTCGGCGAAATCGACCACGCCTTCGCGCTGGCACTGCACGTCGTAGGCGGCGTAGAGGTCGACGAAGCGGCGGTTGAAGTCGTCGTTGGCCTCCACGTCGGCCGGGCGCAGGCCTTGCTCCTTGGCGTTGTTGATGAAGTACTGGAGGTTCTTGGCCGGGTACTTCTCGTCGTCGACATTAAGCGACTTGAGCAGGCGCTTGAGCGCGGAGAGCTGGTCCTGGCTGTCGAGGATGGCGAAGGTCTGCGGCAGGCCGGCGTCGCGGTAATGCGCGCGCAGCAGGCGGTTGCACAGCCCGTGGAAGGTGCCGATCCACATGCCGCGCGTGTTGATCGGCAGCATCGACGTCAGCCGCGTCATCATCTCCTTGGCGGCCTTGTTGGTAAAGGTCACCGCCAGCAGGCCGGCGGGCGACACCCGGCCGTTCTGAATCAGCCACGCGATGCGGGTGGTCAGCACGCGCGTCTTGCCGCTGCCCGCGCCAGCCAGGATCAGCGCCGGCTCGTCAGGCAAAGTGACGGCGGCTAGTTGTTCAGCATTGAGATTGGCAAGCAGGTCGGACATCGGGGAGGCCTTGTGGAGTGCCCCGAATTATACCGGGGCGCCCCTCGTGCCCGTGCGGCCCGTGCTAGCGGACGCGGGGATCGTCCGGCGACGGATTGGAAAAGCCACAAAACAAAGGCGGATCCCCTCGCGAGAGGTAAGCCGCGCACTTTCAGGCAGGGCAAAGCGCCGGCAAAATGACGCCGCGACGCCGGCTGCGGGCCGAAATCGCGCACCCTCCACCCGCCTCCCCTATAATTTGACGTTTTCCCGGCGCGTTGCCCCTGCCCGCCTGGCCCGCAGAATCCGACGTAATCATCGACATCCGAGCATGACCGCCCAAGACCAGTCCCTTGCCAAGAGCTTCGAACCCGCCGCCATTGAGGCCAAGTGGGGCCCCGAGTGGGAGAAGCGCGGCATCGCGAAGCCGACCCTCGACCCGGACCGTCCGGACTTCTGCATCCAGCTGCCCCCGCCCAATGTGACCGGCACGCTGCACATGGGCCATGCCTTCAACCAGACCATCATGGACGGCCTGGCCCGCCACGCCCGCATGAGCGGCGCCAACACCCTGTGGGTGCCGGGCACCGACCACGCCGGCATCGCCACCCAGATCGTGGTGGAGCGCCAGCTGGAAACGCAGGGCGTGTCGCGCCATGAGCTCGGCCGCGAGAAGTTCACCGAGAAGGTGTGGGCCTGGAAGGAGGAGTCCGGCTCGACCATCACGCGCCAGATCCGTCGCATGGGCGCCTCGATCGACTGGAGCCATGAGTACTTCACGATGTCGCCGGAGATGTCCAAGGCGGTCACCGAGGTCTTCGTGCGCCTGTTTGAGCAGGGCCTGATCTACCGCGGCAAGCGCCTGGTGAACTGGGACCCGGTGCTCGGCACCGCAGTGTCCGACCTGGAAGTGGACAACGTCGAGGAAGAAGGCTCGATGTGGCACATCCGCTATCCGCTGGCCGAGGCCGATACCGTGCACGGCCTGACCCACCTGACGGTGGCCACCACCCGCCCCGAGACCATGCTGGGCGACGTGGCCGTGATGGTGCACCCGGAGGACGAGCGCTATGCGCACCTGATCGGCAAGTCTGTGCGCCTGCCGCTCACCGGCCGCGATATCCCGGTGATCGCCGACGACTACGTCGACCGCGAATTCGGCACGGGCGTGGTCAAGGTCACGCCGGCCCACGATTTCAACGACTATGCGGTTGGCCAGCGCCACAAGCTGCCGCAGCTGTCCATCCTGACGCTCGACGCCAAGATCGTCGCCGACGCGCCCGCGGCCTATGCCGGCCTGGACCGCTTCGAGGCGCGCACGCGCATCGTGGCGGATCTCGAAGCGCAGGGCCTGCTGGCCGAGGTCAAGAAGCACAAGCTGATGACGCCGCGCAGCGAGCGCACCGGCAGCGCCATCGAGCCGATGCTGACCGACCAGTGGTTCGTCGCCATGAGCAAGCCGGCGCCGGAAGGCACGTTCCACCCGGGCCGCTCGATCGCCGAAGTGGCGCTGGATGCCGTGCAGAGCGGCGAGATCAAGCTGATCCCCGATAACTGGAACAGCACCTACAACCAGTGGCTGGAGAACATCCAGGACTGGTGCATCTCGCGCCAGCTGTGGTGGGGCCACCAGATCCCGGCCTGGTACGACGAGGCCGGCAAGTGCTTTGTCGCCCGCACCGAGGAAGAGGCCCAGGCCCAGGCGCGCGCGGCCGGCAGCACCGGGCCGCTGCGCCGCGAGGACGACGTGCTCGACACCTGGTTCTCGTCGGCGCTGGTGCCGTTCTCGTCGCTGGGCTGGCCAGCCGAGACGCCGGAGTTGCAACATTTTCTGCCGTCGTCTGCACTTGTTACCGGTTACGACATCATTTTCTTCTGGGTGGCACGCATGGTCATGATGACCAAGCATTTCACCGGAAAGGTGCCGTTCCACACCGTGTATGTGCACGGCCTGGTGCGGGATTCGGAAGGCAAGAAGATGAGCAAGTCCGAGGGCAACACCCTGGACCCGGTCGACCTGATCGACGGCATCGACCTCGACACCCTGCTCAAGAAACGCACCACCGGCCTGCGCCGCCCCAAGGACGCGCCCAAGATCGAGAAGAAGACGAAGAAGGAATTCCCCGAGGGCATTCCCGCGTTTGGTGCGGATGCGCTGCGCTTCACCTTCGCCTCGCTGGCCACGCTGGGCCGCAATATCAACTTCGACACCGGCCGCTGCGAAGGCTATCGCAACTTCTGCAACAAGCTGTGGAACGCCACGCGCTTCGTCCTGATGAACACCGAAGGGCACGATTGCGGCATGGGCCCGTGCACCAATGACTGCGGCCCCGACGGCTACCTGCATTTCTCGCAGCCGGACCGCTGGATCGTGTCGCTGCTACAGCGCGTGGAGGCCGAGGTGGAGAAAGGCTTTGCCGAGTACCGCTTCGACAATATCGCCAGCGCCATCTACAAGTTCGTCTGGGACGAATACTGCGACTGGTACCTGGAGCTGGCCAAGGTCCAGATCCAGAACGGCACGCCCGCGCAGCAGCGCGCCACCCGCCGCACGCTGTTGCGTGTGCTGGAAACGGTACTGCGCCTGGCCCACCCGATCATCCCCTTCATCACCGAAGAGCTGTGGCAGAAGGTAGCGCCGCTGGCCGGCCGCGCCAAGGGCGACGGCAGCGAGACGCTGGCACTGCAGGCCTACCCGCTGCCCGCCATGGCCAAGATCGACGAGGCCGCCGAGCAATGGACCGCGCAGCTCAAGGCCGTGGTCGATGCCTGCCGCAACCTGCGCGGGGAAATGAACATCTCGCCGGCCCAGCGCATCCCGCTGTACGCCGAAGGCGACAGCGCGTTCCTGACGTCGGCCCAGGCCTACGTGCAGGCGCTGGCGAAACTTTCCGAGGTCAAGGTGTTCGAAGATCAGAATACCCTGATGGCTGAAGGTGCCGGCGCGCCGGTGGCCATCGTCGACGGCAACCACCTGTTGCTCAAGATCGAAATCGACGTGGCCGCGGAACGCGTGCGCCTGTCCAAGGAAGTAGAGCGCATCAGCGCCGAAATCGGGAAATGCCGCGGCAAGCTCTCCAACGAGAGCTTCGTCGCCAAGGCCCCCCCCGCTGTTGTCGCGCAAGAAACCCAGCGTCTGTCGGACTTCGAACAGACCCTGGTCAAGCTGCAGGATCAACTACAGCGAATGCCGGCATGAGCTTTGCATCACCAGCAGGGTTTTGTACACCGCAATGATAAGGAAAACCTGATATGGAAACCCGCGTCACCAAGGCTGTCTTCCCGGTAGCCGGTCTCGGCACTCGTTTTTTGCCGGCTACCAAGGCAAGCCCGAAGGAAATGCTGCCGGTGGTCGACAAACCCCTGATCCAGTACGCCGTGGAAGAAGCCATGGCTGCCGGCATCACCGAGATGATCTTCGTGACCGGCCGCTCCAAGCGGGCCATCGAGGATCACTTCGACAAGGCCTACGAACTCGAGGCGGAACTCGAAGCCAAGAACAAGCAGGATCTGCTCTCCCTGGTGCGTTCGATCAAGCCGTCGCATGTGGAGTGCTTCTATGTGCGCCAGCCCGAGGCGCTCGGCCTCGGCCACGCCGTGCTGTGCGCGGAAAAGCTGGTGGGCGACGCGCCGTTCGCCGTAATGCTGGCCGATGACTTGGTGGATGGCGAGCCGCCGGTCATGAAGCAGATGGTGGACCTGTACGGCCACTACAACTGCTCGGTGCTGGGCGTGGAAGAGATCGCGCCGGAGCAAAGCCGCTCCTACGGCGTGGTGGATGGCCGCGAGTGGGAGGAAGGCGTGATCAAGGTGTCGGACATTGTCGAGAAGCCCGCACCTGAGGACGCACCGTCCAACCTGGGCGTGGTTGGCCGCTACATCCTGACCCCGCGCATCTTCGACCATATCCGCAACCTCAAGCCGGGCGCGGGCGGCGAGTTCCAGCTCACCGATGCGATCCAGTCCCTGCTCAGCCAGGAGCAGGTGCTGGCCTACCGCTACAAGGGCGTGCGCTACGACTGCGGCAGCAAGCTGGGCTACCTGAAGGCCACCGTGGAGTTTGCGCTCAAGCACCCGGAGGTGATGGACGAATTCGGCACCTACCTGCGCACGCGCACCGACAGCATCTGAAGGACTGAAGCACAAAAAAGCCGCGCAAACGCGGCTTCAGCTTGCTAACAAAAGTGGATCTACGTTGTCGCGCTCCCCTCTCCCGCAAGCGGGAGAGGGGAGCAAACCGGCGATAGAGTCAAAGCATCACTCGGTGTAGCCGTGATTTGCGCCCCCAGGCGGAAATCACCCGTGCGCGATGCGAAGCGAGCCGTGAAGGTTTGCATCTCCCGCTATGCGGCGCCTCGCCGCATCCGGGTCGCCTTCTTTGCCTACTTTCTTGGCGAGACAAGAAAGTAGGTCGCCTCCCCGCAGGGGAGGTGAAACTGCCTTTGACTTTAAGCTTTTGACGTTAAGCAGTTGAATTTGCAGTGAAGCAGCACCGATGGCGAACAAGCCGGCATTCGAGTGCCAACGAACGCGGCTTTTTTCATTGGCGGGGCGACCCCCACAGTACTGGCGCTGGCTTTAACGCCGGCGCATATAGAACACGAACACCTTGTCCACTTCCTGGTGCGACAACAGCTCGTTGCCGGTCTGCTTGGCAAACGCCTGGAAATCCCGCGTGGCGCCGGGATCGGTGGCGAGAATCTTGAGAACGTCGCCGCTGGGCATGTCGGCCAGCGCCTTCTTGGTACGCAGGATCGGCAGCGGGCAGTTCAGGCCGCGCGCATCCACTTCTTTCTGGAACTCCATTCCTCTCTTCCTTGGTTCTGGGCGCGCAGGGCCGCCATGGCCGTTGGGACCATGCCTGCCGCTGTCGCATCCATGACTGATGACTATGGCCGGTATTGTAGCGAAATGCCCGGTTGCCCCAGGCCATCGCGCCGGCGCGGGTCGGGGATGTCCTCGCCGGTCTGGCGATCGAAGAAGCGCACCGGATGGCCACGCGAGGCAAGCCAGTCCGCCACCGCAAAGCCCGTGCCCGCCGACCAGATGCGCATGTCCTCGGGCGCCACCAGCTTGTAGTCGACCAGTTCTTCCGACAACGCGATCGTGCCGCTCGCCTGCACATGGTAGGCGATGATCAGCTCGTTCTTGCGCATGAACTCGTACACGCCGATCAGCGATACCGAGTGCGCGTCCAGGTTGGTTTCTTCCTTCAGCTCCCGCGCCACGCCCTGCTCCGGCGTCTCGTCGCGCTCCATGAAGCCGGTCACCAGCGCGAACATTTTTTCCGGCCACGCGGCGTTGCGCGCCAGCAGCAGCTTGCCTTCATATTCCACCACCGCGGCCAGCACGGGCAGCGGGTTGTTCCAGTGGACAAAGCCGCACTCTGGCTGGATGCAAGCATCGCGCTCGCGGCCGGAATGCGGCAGCAATTCCAGCGGCGAACCACATTGCGGACAATATCGGTAGACGGCCATGCGGGAGCTCCTGTCTTTGTAGTCTTGTTATGTTGTCATTTTATAAGCGCGGCGCCGTTCACGCGCCGCAGGCCACGCGCATATCCGCAGCCAGCGCCTCGACGGTTTCCGGATGCAGGTCCCACGAGCACATGAAGCGGCAGCCACCGGCACCGATAAAGGTATAGAAGCGCCAGCCCTTGGCACGCAGCGCCTCGATGGCCGGCAACGGCAGCTCGGCAAAGACGGCGTTGGACTCGGTCGGAAACATGATGCGCACGCCGGGGATGCTGGCGATGCGCTGGTGCAGCAGCTGCGCCATGGCATTTGCATGGCGGGCGTTGCCGAGCCACACATCGTTCTCGAGCAGGCCCAGCCAGGGCGCCGAGATAAAGCGCATCTTGGAAGCCAGTTGCCCGGCCTGCTTGACGCGGTACGCAAAGTCCTCGGCCAGCTTGCGGTCGAAAAACACCACCGCCTCGCCTACCGGCAGGCCGTTCTTGGTGCCGCCAAAGCACAGCACGTCCACCCCCGCGCGCCAGGTGATCTCCGACGGATGCACGCCGAGTGACGCCACCGCATTGGCAAAGCGCGCGCCGTCCATATGCACCCGCAACTGGCGGCGCTTGGCGATGGCAGCAATGGCACGCACCTCTTCCACCGTGTACACGGTGCCGACCTCGGTCGACTGCGTCAGCGACACCACCTTGGGCTTGGGATAGTGGATGTCCGAGCGGCGCGTCACCAGCGCTTCCACCGCATCGGGCGTGAGCTTGCCGTTGGCGCCCGGCGCGGTCAGCAGCTTGGAGCCGTTGGAGAAAAACTCCGGGCCGCCGCACTCGTCGGTCTCGATATGCGCCAGTTCATGGCAGATCACCGAATGGTAGGACTGGCACAGCGCGGACAGCGCCAGCGAGTTCGCCGCGGTGCCGTTGAAGACGAAGAACACCTCGCAATCGGTCTGGAACAGGTCGCGGATCCGGTCGCAGACTTTTTGCGTCCACGAATCGTCGCCATAGGCCTGCTCGTGACCGCTGCCGTTGGCTTCGAGGAAATACTTGAGCGATTCTGGACAGAAGCCGGCGTAGTTGTCGGAGGCGAAATGCTGCATCGGGAGATCCGTGGCGAGTGGCGAGGCGCGTGCCGTGGGCGTCGGGGCTTGTGGCCTTTGGCCCGTGGCGGGTTTTGGTCTGAGGCTGTCTGCTGCGTAGCTGCGTGTGGCTTACTTCTTGTCAGCCCACAGCTGGCCGCCGGTGGACCAGTTCTCGCGCTTGATGTCGGTGATGATGATATCCACGGCCGAGGCCGAGCAGCCGAGCGTCTCGCAGGTGACGCGGGTGACTTCCTCGACCAGCTTGCGCTTTTGCTCGATGGTGCGGCCTTCGAAGAGTTCTACGTGGTAAGTCGGCATGGCTTGTTTCCTGTTTCCTGTTGTCGTTTTGGTTTGTTGTTGTCCGTGGCGGATTGCCCTGGCGATGCGTGGATGGATCTGCCAGCAGCCGTTAAGGTCAATCGCGGTACGAAGCATCGATTCTATCGAGTTTGCGCAACAGCGACGGCCATTCCAGTTCGCCCTCGACGGCGCCGCCGTCGTCAAGCTGCTCGGAAGCCCGCTGCGCCAGCGCGTGCGGCGGCTGCACGACTTGTCCACCAGCCTGCGCGCCAAGCTGGATCTCGCAGGCCTTGATGAGCGTCGCCATCAGCACGTAGGCCTCGGCCACGGTCCGGCCCACGGTCAGCGTGCCATGGTTGCGCAGCAGCATGGCGGGATGCTGGCCGAGCGACGCGGTTAGCCGCGCGCCCTCGGCAGGCGTGAACGCCAGGCCTTCGTAGTCGTGATAGGCCAGCCGGCCATAGAAGCGCAAGGCGTGCTGCGAGAGCGCCAGCAGGCCGCAGGCCTGGGCCGATACCGACACGCCGGCGCTGTTGTGCAGGTGCATCACGCACACCGCATCGGGGCGTGCGGCATGCACCGCGCCATGCAGCGCGAAGCCGGTGACGTTGACCGCATGCGTGCTGTCGCCCACCACCTCGCCGCGGCCATTGATCTTGACCAGGTCGCTGGCGCGGATCTCGTCGAAGGCAAAGCCGAACGGGTTGATCAGGAAGTGATCGGGCTCATCCGGCACGGCGGCCGAGATATGCGTGTAGATAAGGTCGTCCCAACCCTGCAAGGCGCACAGGCGGTAAGCCGCCGCCAGGTCGAGGCGCATGCGCGACTCGGCTTGCGTGACGGGGAGAATGGGGCCCGCGGCACGGGCGGGCTGCAAGGCAAAGGACATGTTCGGCTCCTGCGCCGCGCGTGTCTCGCGCGCCGGTTCAGCCTACCGGCGCCGGGGGCGGCAAAGGCGATACTGTAGCGCAAGGCAGGAGCGGCGTCAGGACGTGCCCGCGTGCCGTGGAAGGGCCGGGTTATCCGCGTTGTTGCCGGCTCATCCAGGCGAAGATCGCGCCACCCAGCAACAGGGCCGCCACCGCGCAGCCAAGCGAGGCGGCAAAGCCGCCGGTGCGCGCCACCAGCGCCGTGGCCAGAGGCGGCCCGACGATCTGGCCGAGGCCGTAGCTGGCGGTCATCAGGCCCATCAGGCGCTGCGCCTGCGCACCCCACAGCCGCCGCGCCTCGCGCATGGCGAACGACACCAGGGCATTGAACGGCAATCCGGCCAGCATGCTGCTGAGCGCGAACCCCGCCACCGTTGGCCAGACCACCGCGATGGCCACGCCAATTGCCTGCATCACATAGGTAAAGGCCAGCAGGCGGCGACTGTCGCGCTCCGTACTGACGTGCGAGGCGACGAAGGCGCCAATGGTCACCCCCACGCCGAAGATGGGCCAGAACAGGTCGGCCCACAGCGAGCCCGGCATGGCTTGGCGCGCGATCACCGGCAGGAAGGTGGCGGTGATGATGTAGCCGAATCCCGCCAGGCCGTAGGCAAACGTCAGCAGCCAGGTCTCGCGGCTCAGCCGCGGCGCCGCTTGCACCGGCGCGGCCGGGTCGGCAGCGTGCGCGCCGCGCGGCGCGGGCGTGAAGACATGCCAGACCGCGCCGACCAGCAGCACTGCCAGCGCGCCGAAGGCCAGCCAGCCCCAGCTGGCCCGCCAGCCGGCGCTCACCATGGCAAAGACGGAAACACCCGTGACGACGATGCCGATGCCCGGCCCGCAAAAGATCACGCCGCCCAGCGGCGCCCGGCCCAGTTCGGCCAGCCGGTGCATGCACCAGGCCGAGCCGTAGACCATGACCATCGCGCTGGCCACGCCGGCCGCCGCGCGCGCGAGGCCCCAGGCCGCCATGCCGCCGGGCGCGGCCATGCCAAGCGTCAGCACGACGGTGGCCACCATGCCAATCCGGACCATGCGCGCCGGGTCGGGCCGGATGAACAGGCAGGCCGCGGCGCCGGCGAAGTAGCCCAGGTAGTTCAGCGTGGCCAGCCAGCCGCCCTCGCCCAGCGTGACGCTGCCGTCGTGCAGCATCATGGGCAGCAGCGGCGTAAAGGCGAAGCGGCCAACGCCCATCGCCACGCCCAGCGCCACCAGCCCCGCCAGGGTCACGGCCCAGACGCCGGGCTGTGCCTGCGCCGGCGCGGCGGCGTCGCGGGACGACAGTGTGGATGTGGATTTCATAGGCGCATGCTACGCTCGGATCCGCGAACCGAAAAATGAATAATTGAGAACTCAATCATCTTTTCCCGAGATGATTGTTTGTTTGTCATCACTTCGCCACCCGTTCGCCGTCACTTCATCATCACACCCTGCAAGGGGACCGCAATGGACCTGGCTTCCCTGGAAATCTTCCGCTCCGTGGTGGAGGAAGGCGGCATCACCCGCGCCGCCACCCGGCTGCACCGCGTGCAGTCCAACGTCACCACCCGCATCCGCCAGCTGGAGGCCTCGCTCGGCGTCGAGCTGTTCCTGCGTGACGGCAAGCGCATGGTGCTGACTCCGGCCGGCCAGACCTTGTTCGACTACGCCCGGCGCGTGCTGGACCTGGCCGAGGAAGCCCGCCAGGCCGTGCTGCCGGCCAGGCCGCAAGGCCGCCTGCGCATCGCATCGATGGAGAGCACGGCGGCCAGCCGCTTGCCCACCGTGCTGGCCGCCTATCACCAGGCGTGGCCGGACGTACAGCTAGAGCTGGTGACCTGCCCCACGCGCCAGGCTTTGCAGGGGCTGGCGCGCTTCGAGGTGGACTGCGCCTTCGTGGCGCAGCCGCTGGACGACCCGGCGCTGGCGTCGCTGCCGGCGTTCGAGGAAGAGCTGGTGCTGATCGCGCGCGAGCGCCATGCCCCCATCCACAGTGCGGCCGACCTGGAAACCCGCACCATGCTGTCGTTCGAGTCCGGATGCAATTACCGCGGTCGGCTCGAAGCCTGGTTTGGCGCCAACGGCAGCCCGCCGCGCCGGGTGCTGGAGCTGGGCTCGTATCACGCCATCATTGCCTGCGCGGCAGCCGGCATCGGCGTGGCGATTGTGCCGCGCTCGGTACTTGGGTTGTACCGCGACCTGCCCAAGATCAGCCTCCATGACCTCGGTCCGGCGGGCCAGGTCACCACGCTGCTGGCCTGGCATCCGGCCATGGCCAACACCGCGCTGGGCGCATTGGCCGACACATTCAGGGTGGCCCCGTCCGGGCTGGCAGCGGCGGCCTGAGTCCCATCGGCTGGCGCCGCGCCAGCAAGATGTGCCCGGTCGCCTACACTGGAAGTGGCGCCGCGTTTGCACTCCATGTGCCGGCGTCAATGTCATGAAGCATGTCCCGATGCTCCCGCGATGGCTTGCCACGGCCTTCTGGCTGGCCCTCGTTGCCTTGGTGGCGACACCGCTGGTCCCCGCCACGCCCGCCAATGCGCAGGCGAGCGCGCCCACGGCCGCCGGCGCCATCCCCCCCGTCTTCGTCATTCCGCTCAAAGGCGCGATCGGCCCGGCCAGCGCCAGCTTTATCGAGCGTGGCATGGCCCGCGCGCGCGATGCCGGCGCGCAGCTGATCGTGCTGGAAATGGACACCCCGGGCGGGCTGGACCTGTCGATGCGCGAGATCATCCAGGGCATCCTGGCCTCACCGGTACCGGTGGCGGGCTATGTCTATCCGGGTGGCGCCCGCGCGGCCAGCGCCGGCACCTACATCCTCTACGCGAGCCATATCGCCGCGATGGCGCCCGGCACCAACCTGGGCGCCGCCAGCCCGGTGCAGATCGGCATCGGCGGGCCGCAGAAGCCGGAGGCGACCCCGGCCTCGGCCCCTGCCGGCGCGCCGCCGCAGGACACCATGGAGCGCAAGCAGATGCACGACGCCTCGGCCTATATCCGCGGCCTGGCGCAATTGCGCGGGCGCAATGCCGAGTGGGGCGAACGCGCGGTGCGCGAGGCGGTCAGCCTGTCGGCCAGCGAGGCGGTCGCGCAGAAGGTCGCGGACCTGATCGCGCCCGACCTGCCCGCACTGCTGCGCGCCGTGGACGGCAAGCACATCCAGGCCGCCGGCGTGGACCGCGTGCTGCGCACGGCGCAGGCGCCGGTGCAGATGCTGGAGCCGGACTGGCGCGACAGCTTCCTGGAGGTCATCACCGATCCCAGCGTGGCCCTGATCCTGATGATGGCCGGCATCTACGGCCTGATCTTCGAGTTCTCCACGCCGGGCATGGTGGTGCCTGGCATTGGGGGCGCGATCTGCCTGCTGCTCGCGCTGTTTGCGCTGCATATGCTGCCCGTCAGCTACGCGGGCCTGGGGCTGATCGCACTGGGCATCGGCTGCATGGTGGCGGAGCTATACCTGCCCACCTTTGGCGCGCTGGGCGTGGGCGGCATCATCGCCTTTATCTTCGGGGCGGTGATGCTGATCGATACGAATGTGCCCGGCTTCGGCATTCCGCTATGGCTGATCGGCAGCCTGGCGCTGGCCAGCGCGGTGTTCCTGTTCGCCGTCTGGTCGCTGCTCTGGCGCGCGCGGCGCATGCCCGCGATCAACGGCGGCGACGCGATGATCGGCACGCCTGGCGTGATCCTGGACGATCTCCAGGAAGACGGCTGGGCCGAGGTGCGCGGCGAGCGCTGGCGGGTACATAGCGCGCGGCCGCTGGCGCGCGGCGAACCGGTGCTGGTCATCGGGCGCAATGGGCTGCTGCTCGAAGTGCGCGCCCTCCACGCGTCTGGAACGACAGCCGGCCCGATTCCCCCATCCACCCAAGGAGCATGATCATGGCATTTGGATTCAGCGCAGGCGGTCTGGTCTTCATCATTGCCCTGCTCATCGTTTCCTCCATCCGCGTGCTGCGCGAATATGAGCGCGGCGTGGTGTTCATGCTAGGACGCTTCTGGAAGGTGAAAGGGCCGGGGCTGGTGATCCTGATCCCGGCGGTGCAGCAGATGGTGCGCGTGGACTTGCGCACGGTGGTGATGGACGTGCCGCCCCAGGACGTGATCTCGCGCGACAACGTGTCGGTGAAGGTGAATGCGGTGGTGTATTTCCGCGTGATCGACCCGGAGCGCGCCATCATCCAGGTGGCGAACTTCCTCGAGGCCACCAGCCAGCTGGCGCAGACCACGTTGCGCTCGGTGCTGGGCAAGCATGAGCTCGACGAGATGCTGGCCGAGCGCGAGCAACTCAATATCGACATCCAGAAAGCGCTCGATGCCCAGACCGATAGCTGGGGCATCAAGGTCTCCAACGTGGAGATCAAGCACGTCGACCTCAACGAAACCATGATCCGCGCCATCGCGCGCCAGGCCGAAGCCGAGCGCGAGCGGCGCGCCAAGGTGATCCATGCCGAGGGCGAGTTGCAGGCATCGGTGAAGCTGCTGGAAGCCGCGCAGATGCTGGCAAGGGAGCCGCAGGCGATGCAACTGCGTTATCTGCAGACGCTGACGCAGATTGCCGGGGACAAGAGCTCGACCATCGTGTTTCCGCTGCCGATCGATATCCTGACGCTGATCGGGAAGCTCAGCCGGCAGTAGACGTAGAAAAAAGGCGCCGAAGCGCCTTTCTTGATGCAGCAGCAGGGAGACTCAAATTCCCGGCCGATGGTTTTGGCCCAGCATCAGACCTTGCTCGCGACCCACTCGCCGACACCTGCCAGTGCCTGCGGCAGGTTGGCCGGCTCGGTGCCGCCAGCTTGCGCCATGTCCGGACGGCCACCGCCCTTGCCGCCGACCTGCTGCGCGACAAAGTTGACCAGCTCGCCGGCCTTGACCTTGGAGGTAGCATCGGCGGTCACGCCGGCGATCAGGCTGACCTTGCCGTCAGCCACGGCGCCCAGCACGATGGCCGCGGTACCCAGCTTGTCTTTCAGCTTGTCCATGGTCTCGCGCAGCGTCTTGACGTCGGCGCCATCGAGCTGGGCGGCCAGCACCTTGATGCCCTTGACGTCGATGGCTTGCGCCGCCAGCTCGTCGCCTTGCGAGGCGGCCAGCTTGCTCTTGAGGCGTTCCAGTTCCTTCTCCAGCGCGCGCACCTGCTCCTGCACCTGCCCGATACGCGGCACCAGTTCGGACGGCTGCGCCTTGAGCGCGGCGGCGGCTTCGTTCAGCTTGGCATCCAGCGCTTGCAGGTAGTGCAGCGCGTTGTCGCCGGTGATGGCTTCGACGCGGCGAATGCCCGCTGCCACGCCGCCTTCCATCACGATCTTGAACACGCCGATATCGCCGGTGCGGGTCACGTGGGTGCCGCCGCACAGTTCCTTGGAGCTGCCGATCGACAGCACGCGCACGTCGTCGGCGTACTTCTCGCCGAACAGCGCCATGGCGCCGCTCTTGACGGCGTCGTCGAACGGCATGACTTCAGCGCCGGTGGCAGCGTTCTGCAGGATCTCGGCGTTGACGATTTCCTCGACGCGACGGATCTGCTCGTCGGTCATCGGCGCGTTGTGCGAAAAGTCGAAGCGGGTCTTGTCGGCGTCGACCAGCGAGCCCTTCTGCTGCACGTGGCTGCCCAGCACTTCACGCAGTGCCTTGTGCATCAGGTGGGTGGCCGAGTGGTTGCGCACGGTGCGCGCGCGGCGTT
Source organism: Cupriavidus sp. CuC1 (assembly GCF_044627735.1). Lineage (NCBI taxonomy): Bacteria > Pseudomonadati > Pseudomonadota > Betaproteobacteria > Burkholderiales > Burkholderiaceae > Cupriavidus > Cupriavidus sp. CuC1. The sequence goes on from NZ_JBIUHC010000113.1 coordinate 23,130, forward strand.
GCGCATCCACCTGCGCGGTGATGCTGTCGCCCACCTTGAGCGCGCCGCCAGCCAGGGTGCCCCGGTGGCCGAACACATCGGCCTGCACCTTGGTGGTATCGACCACGGTGAACACCGCGCTGCCGCTCTTGAGCTCGCCCTGGTCGCCGGCCTGGCCGCCGGACTCGGCGTAGAACGGCGTGTTATCCAGCACGATCACGCCGGTCTGGCCGGGCTGCATGGTATCGACGGACGCGCCGTCCACATACAGCGCGGCGATCTTCGCGCCGTCCACGCCCAGCTTCTCGTAGCCGTGGAAGGTGGTCTTGTCGCCCTTGTACTCCAGGCCGGCCGCCATCTTGAACTTGCCGGCGGCACGAGCCTGCTCGCGCTGGCGATTCATGGCCGCGTCGAAAGCGGCCTCGTCGACGCTGATTTCCTGCTCGCGGCACACGTCCTGCGTCAGGTCGAGCGGGAAGCCGAAGGTGTCGTGCAGCTTGAAGGCGAGTTCGCCGTCGAGCACCTTGCCGCCCTTGAGCTTGATGTCGGCCAGCGCGCCCTCGAGGATGGACATGCCGTTCTCGATGGTCTCGAAGAAGCGTTCCTCCTCGGCCTTGAGCACTTCCACCACGCGCGACTCGGCCTCGGCCAGCTCCGGATAGGCTTCGCCCATCTGCGCCACCAGGCCGGCCACCAGCTTGTGGAAGAACGGCGTCTTCTGGCCCAGCTTGTAGCCGTGGCGGATGGCACGGCGGATGATACGGCGCAGCACGTAGCCGCGGCCTTCATTGCCGGGGATCACACCGTCGACAATCAGGAAGGCGCAGGCGCGAATATGGTCGGCGATGACCTTGAGTGAATTCTGGTTGAGGTTGTCGGTATGGGTCTCGCGCGCAGCACCCTTGATCAGTGCCTGGAACAGGTCGATCTCGTAATTGCTGTGCACGTGCTGCAGCACCGCGGCGATGCGCTCCAGGCCCATGCCGGTGTCGACGCAGGGCTTGGGCAGGCGCGGCATGTTGCCTTGCTCGTCCCGGTTGAACTGCATGAACACCAGGTTCCAGATCTCGATGTAGCGGTCGCCGTCTTCCTCGGGAGAACCCGGGGGGCCGCCCCACACTTCGGGTCCGTGGTCGTAGAAAATCTCCGAGCACGGGCCGCAGGGGCCGGTGTCGGCCATCTGCCAGAAGTTGTCCGAGGCGTAGCGCGCGCCCTTGTTGTCGCCGATGCGCACGATGCGCTCGGGCGGCACGCCGACTTCCTTGGCCCAGATGTCATAAGCCTCGTCGTCTTCCGCGTATACCGTGACCCACAGCTTCTCGGCGGGCAGCTGATAGACCTTGGTCAGCAGCTCCCACGCGTACTGGATCGCCTCGCGCTTGAAATAGTCGCCAAACGAGAAATTGCCGAGCATTTCAAAGAAGGTGTGGTGACGCGCGGTGTAACCCACGTTCTCCAAGTCGTTGTGCTTGCCGCCGGCGCGCACCGAGCGCTGCGAGGACGTTGCGCGGGTGTAGGGGCGCTTGTCGGTGCCCAGGAACACGTCCTTGAACTGCACCATGCCGGAATTGGTAAACAGCAACGTCGGATCGTTCCCCGGCACCAGGCTGGACGAGCGGACCACGGTATGGCCCTTCGATTCGAAGTACTGCAGGAACTTGCTGCGGATGTCGGAGACTTTCATGTTCTGGGCAGGGCGTCCCACGGCGTGGCAGGGCGCTGTCGGTCAAGATGGATTTGCAAACCATTGATTATACGGGGAAGCCTGACGGCGCGGCAGTCCGCCGGGGATTCGTCGCGCGCCGCCTGCAACACCGCGCCCCGCCGCGATCCGGGCCGGCCGCGATGTGCTCCCGGCGGCTTGCCGGTGGTAAAGTGCTGCCTGTCCCCGCCGGACGCCCCCGAGCCTGGTTTCGCGCCAGCCTCCGATTGCCCTGCAAGCCGCCACCCAGACCAGACGGCGGGGCCGCCCGGCTTCCCTCGCCCACCTTGCCGGATCCGCCTGACACCCCATGGGAGCTTTAAGCCACCTCCGCGTCCTCGACCTGACCCGTGTTCTCGCCGGGCCATGGTGCGCCCAGAACCTTGCCGACTTCGGCGCCGACGTGATCAAGATCGAGCGCCCCGGCGCCGGCGACGACACCCGCACCTGGGGCCCGCCCTGGCTGCAGGACGGCGAAGGCCGCGATACCGCGGAAGCCGCCTACTACCTGGCCGCCAACCGCAACAAGCGCTCCGTCACCTGTGATATCAGCACGCCCGAAGGCCAGGAGCTGGTGCGCGCGCTGGCCGCCCAGAGCGATGTGGTGCTGGAAAACTACAAGGTCGGCCAGTTGAAGAAGTACGGGCTGGACTACGACTCGCTCAAGGCAATCAAGCCCGGCCTGATCTATTGCTCAGTGACCGGTTTCGGCCAGACCGGCCCCTACGCGGCGCGCCCGGGCTACGATTTCATCATCCAGGGCATGGGCGGCTTCATGAGCCTGACCGGTGAGCGCGACGACCTGCCCGGCGGCGGCCCGCAGAAGGCCGGCGTGGCCATCTCCGATCTGATGACCGGCCAGTACGCCACCATTGCCGTGCTGGCCGCCCTGGCCCACCGCGAGCGCACTGGCGAAGGCCAGTACATCGACCTGGCGCTGCTCGACGTGCAGGTGGCCATGCTGGCCAATATGAACACCAACTACCTGGCCAGCGGCGTGGCGCCCAAGCGCTGGGGCAATGCCCATCCCAATATCGTCCCCTACCAGACCTTCCAGGCCGCCGACGGCTGGATCATCGTGGCGGTGGGCAACGACGGCCAGTTCCGCAAGTTCGTCGATGCCGGCGGCCGGCCCGAGCTGTCAGGCGACCCGCGCTTTGCCACCAACCCGCAGCGGGTTGCGCATCGAGACGTGCTTGTGCCGATCCTGGCCGAGATGGTCAAGCCACGCACCCGCGCCCAGTGGATCCTGGACCTGGAAGCCGCCGGCGTGCCGTGCGGCCCGATCAATACGCTGGACGACGTGTTCGAGGATGCCCAGGTCAAGGCCCGCGGCCTGCGCGTGGACCTGCCGCACCCCAGCGCCGGCGAGGTCAAGCTGGTGGGCAGCCCGATCAAGATGAGCGCGACGCCGCCCGAGGCCGTGCGCCACCCGCCGCTGCTGGGCGAACACACCGACGCGGTGCTCGGCGGCATGCTGGGCTACACGCCGGAGCAGATCGCCGCGCTGCGCGCCAAGGGCGTGCTGTAAGGCGCTTGCCGCCTGTGCCCGTAGGGGCGGCACGCGGGCGGCAAGCTGAAGTTTGTAGTGGTAGTTGTTTGCCTTAGCCGTTGCCGTAGCGAAAAAAGCAAGAACCCTGACCCCGCGTGCGCCGGCGTACGGCGCAGGCCCAACCACAAGAGGAGTTTGGATGCTGACCGACGCCCTGCTGGCCTTCCTGCACTATGCCTTCATCTTCCTGCTGATCACCTTGATGACCGCCGAAGCGCTCGTGCTGCGCCCGGGCATCACGCCGCCGGTGCTCAAGCGCCTGTCGGTCTACGACCTGCTCTACTTCCTCACTGCCATGGCGGTGCTGGCAACCGGCCTGCTGCGCCTGTTCTATGGCGCCAAGGGCGCCCAGTTCTACCTGCACAACCCGTGGTTCCACGCCAAGATCACCGTGTTCGTGGTGATCGCCTTGTGCTCGCTGCCACCCACCTTCGCCATCCAGCGCTGGCGCCGCCAGGTACGCAGCCTGCCGGACTTCGTGCCAATGCCCGCCGAGCTGAAGGCCGCGCGGCGCTGGGTCATGATCCAGGCCCACCTGCTGATCCTGCTGCCGCTGTGCGCGGTGATGATGGCGCGCGGCATCGGCATGAAATAGGCCGCAGAGCCTTCGCCGCCAGGTGCCCCAAGGGCGCCTGGCGCACCCAGATTCCCAATCCAACCCGACGCATCTTCATGCTCAAGAAAAAACTCGCCGCGGCGTTGCTCGCCGCCGCCCTGCCCGCCATCGGCACCTTTGCCGCCTTTAGCGCCACGCCCGCCGCCGCAGCCGCCTACCCGACCAAGCCGCTCAAGTTCGTCGTGCCCTACCCGGCCGGCGGCCCGCTGGACACCGTGGCGCGCGCCATCGGCGACAAGCTCAAGGACAGCCTGGGCCAGCCCGTGGTGGTGGAAAACCGCCCGGGCGCCGGCGGCAATATTGGCGCCGACTACGTGGCCAAGCAGCCCGCGGACGGCTACACCATCGTGATGGGCGCCGTGGCCACCCACGCCATCAACCCCAGCCTGTTCGCCAAGATGCCGTACGACCCGGTGAAGGACTTCAGCCCGATCACGCTGGTGGCCGACGTGCCCAACGTGCTGGTCATGCATCCCGGCAAGGCCGCCGAGCTGCATATCAACAATGTGCGGGAGCTGGTGGAATACGCGCGCAAGAACCCCGGCAAGCTGGACTACGCCTCGGGCGGCAACGGCAGCGCGGGACATTTGTCGGGCGAGCTGTTCAAGAGCATGGCCAAGGTCAGCATGGTCCACATTCCCTACAACGGCGCCTCGCCCGCGCAGCTGTCGGTGCTGTCCGGCCAGACCGACATGATCTTCGACAACCTGGCCTCCGCCTCGGCCAACATCAAGGCCGGCAAGCTCAAGGCCTTCGCCGTCACCACCGCCACCCGCGCCGCCGCCCTGCCCGAGTTGCCCACCATTGCCGAAGCCGGCAAGGGGCTCGGCCTGGAAGGCTTCGACATCTCCACCTGGTTCGGCGTGTTCGCCCCGGCCAACACCCCGAAAGAGATCGTCGACCGCCTCAACCAGGAGATCGTCGCCATTCTCAAGACCGACGACATGAAGGCCAAGCTCGCCCGCATCGGCGCCCAGCCGGCACCAACCACGCCGGAGCAGTTCGCATCGCTGGTGCAGCGCGAGCTGAAGAAGTACGCGCAGATCGTGAAGGTGTCGGGCGCCAAGGTGGACTAAACCACCAAACCTGCACAAGACCGGTTCAAGCCGTGTGGCCCGCCCCAAGGCGGGGAACACACCAGCGCGATGCGCAGCGAGCCGTGAAGGTTTTCATCTCCCGTTATGGGGCGCCTTCTTTGCCTACTTTCTTGGCGAGAGACAAGAAAGTATGTCGCCTCCCCGCAGGGGAGGTGAAACTGCCTTTGACTTTCAGCAGTTGCAGTTAAGCCCTTGAAGTTGAAGCTGATTTTGCAATTGCAGCCAGCAGATCAAGCACCCCCTTCCCGCGGCAACAACAATCCCACCTGAATAATCCGCGGCCCATCCATCCGCGTCACAGTCAGCTTCAGCCCGGCAATTTCTACCGCATCACCCTCCACCGGCGGTGTTGTAAAAGCCTCCTGCATAACGCCTTCCAGCGTCCGCGACGCCTCGGCAGGACTCAACTCCCGCGTCCCATAAAGCCCCGCCACATCCCGCAACATAGCCTCCCCGGACAGCAGGAAATCATGGCTAGCCTTGCCCCAGGCAGGCGCCGGCCCAGGCCGATGAAACAACAGCGCCAACATCGGCACGCTGGTCCCCGGCGCCAGGATCGACACCACATCCCCAGCCCGCAGCACAGTCTGCTCGGGCGCAGCCAGCGCCTCGTCCCGCACCACAGTCAGCAGCCGGCAGCGCGGCGGCAGTTCAAGCTGGTCGGCGCGCAGGTTTTCCGCAGGCGAATTGGCCTCGACCCGGAACTGCATCACCTCCAGCGCCGGCGCATGGGTGCCCTGCAGCCGCGCACGTGCCAAGGGCTCCGGATAGGCAGGACGCAGCACACGCGCCAGCCGGGCGGCCAGCGGCACGGTGGTGCCTTGCAGCAGCAAGCTGGCCAGCACCACCGCAAAGGCAATGCGGAACAGCAGCCCGGACTCCGGCAGCCCTTGCAGCATCGGGAACAGGGCCAGCACGATCGGCACCGCCCCGCGCAGCCCCATCCAGGCCACAAAGCCCTTCTCCCGGGCACTGAAGCGAAACGGCAGCAACGCCAGCCAGACCGCCGCCGGGCGCGCCACCAGCATCAGGAATGCCGCCACCGCCACTGCCGGCAGCGCCACCTCCCAGATCCGGTGCGGCGCCACCAGCAGGCCAAGCAGCAGGAACATCACGGACTGCGACAGCCAGGCCATGCCGTCCATCGCCCGCATGGTGTCGGGGCCGACCGCGCGGTCGCGGTTGCCCACCAGGATGCCGGTCAGGTAGACGGCCAGGAAGCCGCTGCCGCCCGCCGTCTGCACAATGGCGAATACCATGGCGCCGCCCGAGCACAGCAAGATGGCCTGCAGGCCTTCGGCCACGCGGATGCGCTCCATCACGTTGGCCATGCAGTAGCCCAGGCCCAAGCCGAGCAATCCGCCTACCCCGAACTGCACCACCAGGCGCCACAGGAGCGCGCCGGGGCTCAGCCCCGCGGGCGCGGCGATCCAGTCGATCAGGGTGAGGGTCAGGAAGATGGCCATCGGGTCGTTGATGCCGGATTCGATCTCCAGCACGCTCGCCACCCGCTCCTTGAGCCGGATGCCGCTGGTATTGAGCAGCGAGAATACCGCCGCGGCATCGGTCGAGCCGACGATGGCGCCCAGCAGCAGGCCCAGTTTCCAGTCGATCTCCAGCACCCAGGCGGCAAACAGGCCCACCAGGCCGGTCGTCACCAGCACGCCTACGGTCGCCAGCGACAGCGAGGGTTTCAGCGCCACCCGGAACGTGGTGAGCCGGGTGCGCAGGCCGCCATCGAGCAGGATCACCGCCAGCGCCAGGTTGCCGACCAGGAAGCTCAGCCAGGTATTGGAGAAGCGGATGCCACCGGGGCCATCCACGCCGGCCAGCATGCCGACCGATAGAAAGACAAGCAGGAAGGGCACGCCCACGCGCGCCGAGAAGGCGCCCACCACAATGCCCAGCGACATCACGACAGCGCCGATCAGGATGACATGGTCAATGCTTTCCAAAGCGGCTTTCCCTTTCCTTTTCAATGCCGTGCCGCACCGGCCACAGGTTGCGGACGCGTCGGCAACGGCAGTGCAGCCGTTGATGATAGCGCAGCCCCATGACCACGCTGCCGCGCAGGATGTGAAAGCGGCACCCGGCAACGGTGCAAGCGGCCCCTGGATGTCTCCTAGGGAGATACCCGCACATTGACCATTTTTGCAGACATCTGAAAGGTAGCTGAAAGGTCTTCCCCTTAATTTCCATCCTGCCAGCGGCGGGACGGTTGCGCGCGCGTTTTTGACGCACCGCAACATCCGTAGCCGCACGGATTTCAAGCAGTTTTTTCGAGGAGAATCATTTTGCGCATTCGTAGCCAAAAGGACTTTGCCTCCGGCCTGATGTTCATCCTGGTCGGATTCAGCTTTTCCTGGGTCGCACGCGGGTATTCCATGGGTACTGCCGCGAAGATGGGCCCGGGGTATTTCCCGTTCTGGCTCGGCATCGTGCTCGCCTTGCTGGGCGCGCTGGTGCTGTGGAGTTCCCTGTCCGCCAAGAAGGAAGAAGACCAACTCGCACGCTGGGACATCAAGACCCTGCTGTGGATCCTGGGTTCGGTGGTGCTGTTCGGCCTGATGCTAAAGCCGCTCGGCATGGTGCTGTCGGTGCTGGTGCTGGTGCTGGTGTCGTCGATGGCCAGCCATGAATTCAGCTGGAAGGGTGCCGTTGTCAACGCCATCGTCCTGGTGATCATCAGCCTGGGCGCCTTCGTCTACGGTATCAATCTTCAGATGCCGGTGTGGCCGGCATTCTTGGCAGGATAAGGAGACGGCCATATGGAACTACTAGCCAACCTGGGCCTCGGCTTCTCGACCGCCCTGACCCTGCAAAACCTGGCATACGCCTTCCTGGGCTGCGTGCTGGGCACCCTGATCGGCGTACTGCCGGGCCTGGGGCCTCTGGCCACCATCGCCATGCTGCTGCCGGTGACCTACACGCTGCCGCCGGTGGCCGCGCTGATCATGCTGGCCGGTATTTACTACGGCGCCCAGTACGGTGGCTCCACCACCGCCATCCTGGTCAACCTGCCGGGTGAATCGTCGTCGGTGGTGACTACCATCGATGGCTATCAGATGGCCAGGCGAGGGCGAGCGGGGGTGGCGTTAGCCACCGCCGGCCTAGGCTCGTTCTTCGCCGGCTGTGTGGCAACCCTGATCCTGGCCGCGTTCGCAGCGCCGCTGTCGGAACTGGCGTTCAAGTTCGGCCCCGCCGAGTACTTCTCGCTGATGGTGCTGGGCCTGATCGGCGCCGTGGTGCTGGCTTCGGGTTCGCTGGTCAAGGCCATCGCCATGATCGTGCTGGGCCTGCTGCTGGGCCTGGTGGGTACCGACGTGAACTCGGGCGCCGCGCGCTTCTCGTTCGACGTGCCTGAGCTGACCGACGGCCTGAATTTCGTCTCGGTCGCCATGGGTGTCTTCGGCTTCGCGGAAATCATCGCGAACCTGGAGCAGAAGGATGCCCGCGAAACCTTCACGGACCACATCACCAACCTGTTCCCGACCAAGGAAGACTTCAAGCGCATGATCCCGGCTGTGCTTCGCGGCACGTTCCTGGGCTCCGCGCTGGGCATCCTGCCGGGCGGCGGTGCGGCGCTGGCTTCGTTTGCAGCCTACTCGCTGGAAAAGAAGACTTCGAAGTTCTCGCATGAGTTCGGCAAGGGCGCCATCGAAGGCGTGGCAGGCCCGGAATCGGCCAACAACGCCGCCGCGCAGACCTCCTTCATCCCGCTGCTGACGCTTGGCATTCCGCCCAATGCCGTGATGGCGCTGATGGTGGGCGCGATGACCATCCACAACATCCAGCCGGGCCCGCAGGTCATGACCAGCAACCCCGCGCTGTTCTGGGGCCTGATCGCCTCGATGTGGATCGGCAACTTCATGCTGATCATCCTGAACCTGCCGCTGATCGGGATCTGGGTCAAGCTGCTCAAGGTGCCTTACCGCTACCTGTACCCGGCCATCCTGGTGTTCTGCTGCATCGGCGTGTACTCGGTCCAGAACACCACGTTCGACGTGTTCCAGACCGCTGCCTTCGGCGTGATCGGCTACCTGTTCATCAAGCTCAAGTGCGAGCCGGCGCCGTTGCTGCTGGGCTTCGTGCTGGGACCGATGATGGAAGAGAACTTCCGCCGCTCCCTGCTGCTGTCGCGCGGCGAGTTCAGCGTGTTCCTGACCCGCCCGCTGTCGCTCGGCCTGCTGATCGCAGCCGCCGTGCTGGTCCTGATCGTGGCGCTGCCGTCGATCAAGAACAAGCGCGAAGAAGCTTTCCAGGAAGAATAAGGCAGCCAGTCCCGCGGCCGGAATCCGTGCCGGCCGCGGGCGACGCTGCCAGAGAAGACCCTCAAGGTGCCGCAAGGCACCTTTTTTTTATGCCTTGTCCGCTGCGGCGCGCAAAGGCCGGCGGATCGCCCGCGCGCCTGGCAGGCGCTCTAACAGATTGATCGGAACCTAATCAAACCTAAGCAAGTCTTTGCAGAATGGAAAGATTTGTGAGCATAGGCGAAGCGGCTGGAGCACTGGGTGTGTCAGTGGCGACGTTGCGTCGCTG
>NZ_JBIUHC010000114.1:0-32468 GCF_044627735.1 Cupriavidus sp. CuC1
GTGTGGCACGGCGGCATGTCTCTACCGCACGTGTCATCAAGGCTGGGCGCGTCGTTTGATCACCTTGAAAGGGGTGGGTGTGAGGGCCTTACCAGCTCCGCCATAGGGCGCCGTCCGACACACGCGGCCAGGGCAAAAAAATGCCCGCACCGGGGTGAGGGACGGGCACCGTGAAGGATGGGCAATAGTGCTGTCTGCCCGTCGTCAATGTAGAGAAATCACGCGGCGCTGAACAGAATCCGAAAGGATGATGTTTTCGTCGTGCATATTGCACATTGCGGAATTCCCAGGGTATCTACCCTGCCGCTTTGACCCGTGGCTCGCGCGGCGCCCGTGCGGCTCGCTCAAGGCCTTTGGTTCGTTCGAGGGCTATCCCCGATGGCCAATGTGCGCTCGACCAACTCCAGAATGGTAGGCAGTTCAATGGGCTTCACGACGTGGAAATCGAATCCCGCGTCGCGGCTTCGCTGATGATCGTCCGGCTGACCAAAACCTGTCATTGCTACAAACCGCGTATCCGACAGCTGGGGTAGATTCTTGAGTGCACGGACCACGGCATAGCCGCTCATGCCGGGCATCGCCAGGTCGATGAAGGCGATCTGTGGCCTGCATTTCTCGGCGATAGCCAGAGCATGGGGACCGTCGTAGGCGATTGTGGGAAGGTGCCCCTGAAGTTCCAAGAGCATGGCGAGGCTGTCCGCTGAGTCTCGGTTGTCGTCGACGATCAGGATCCGCAGGCTTGGCTTTGTTGCCTTCGCTGTTCCTGCGCCCGCGTCCTTGAGTTGGAGGGCCGCGGGGCGGTACGGAAGCCGTATGGTGAAAGTACTTCCTTTGCCGAGTCCCTTGCTTGCCGCGGAAATCGTCCCGCCGTGAAGCTCGACCAGCGAGCGGCAAACCGATAGGCCAATTCCAAGGCCGCCCTCGTGACTACCGTGCCAACGGCGATCCTGCACGAAGAGATTGAAGATCGAATCAAGGGAATCCGGCGGCAGGCCGCAACCTTGATCGGTGATCGAGATCGTCAGTTGGCGACTAGCGGTGACCACGTTGACCTCTATCGAGGTAGACGGGGGGGAAAACTTGGATGCATTCAGAACCAGATTCTGGACGATCTGAGTGAGCCGCGTGCGGTCCGCCTCCATCAAGGTTGGTGTAGTTGGCAGATTGAGCGATATCTGTTGCGAACGGGCATCAAGTGTGGGGCGCGCGGCCTCGACGCCGAGTTCGATGATCTCGCGGATGTCGACCGTCTCAATCCGGAGCTGGACCTTCCCGGCAGTGATGCGACCCACATCGAGCAGGTCATCCACCAGGCGGGTCAGGTGCGTGACCTGGCGATCAATCAAGGCGTGACAGCGGTCGACGACGCTCCGGTTCTCGGGTTGGAGCGCAATGGCATTGACCGCGTTCCGAATGGGCGCGAGCGGGTTGCGCAACTCATGGGAGAGCGTCGCCAGGAACTCGTTCATTCTCTGGCTGGAGGCCTCGAGCTCAGCAAGCCGCTTGCGCTCACTCATGTCACGCGTGACCTTGGCGAATCCCCGCAGCCTTTTCTCGGCGTCATAGACCGCTGTGATGATGACGTTCGCCCAAAACAGGGTGCCGTCCTTGCGCACGCGCCAACCCTCGTCTTCGAGGCTACCCTCTCGCTCGGCCTGCAAAAGCTCCCTGGCCGGCTTTCCGGCAGCGATGTCTTCAGCCGGATAGAAAGTCGAAAAATGCCGCCCGATGATCTCATCGCGTCGATACCCCTTGATGCTTTCGGCGCCAGGATTCCAGGTCATGACGTTGCCTTGGGGATCAAGCAGGAAGATCGCGTAGTCTTTCACGCCTTCCACCAGCAGGCGGAGAGTCTCCTCGCTTTGACGCAGCGCTTCTTCCGTGCGCCGGCGCTCCGTTAGGTCGCGTGTGATTTTGGCGTAACCCCAGATTTCGCCATTGGGATGGCGCAACGCGGCGATGACAACGTTCGCCCAGAAGCGGGTGCCATCTTTACGCACGCGCCATCCTTCATCCTCGAGCCGCCCGCACCTGGCCGCTTCGCGCAACTCGCGCTCCGGTGCACCCAGGGCGCGCCCTTCCTCCGTGTAGAACGCGGAAAAGTGCCTGCCAATGATCTCCTTGGAAGTGTAGCCCTTGATCTTTTCGGCGCCGGGATTCCAGCTCGTCACGCGGCCGATCGGGTCGAGAAGGTAGATGGCATAGTTCTCGATGCCTTCAACGAGTAAGCGGAAGTGTTCGTCGAGAAGGGCGAAGGGAGGCGCGGAAGACACCGATTGGGTGTGATCAGTAGCGCCAGAATCGGGCACGGACATAGCTGGGGGCATCGAGTTTGTGGGGCTGCAACGACAATATGGGCTTATCCTTTGTGGAATATAGGCCGCTTCCTGGCCCGGCACAATCCATGGCCTTCCCCCGTTTTTTTTGCGAGCGCAGCTGGCAGTCGGATTGCCTTGGGAAAACCGGGCAGCCACCCCGAAGGGCCAGGTGCTCGATCAGGTTCACCCCAGATTCAATTGCGTGGCGAGCGACAAAACAGAAGACCAGGTAAATCGCGCGGAACAAGCCGATACAAGCCGATATTCACGTTGTAAAAGCTTAAGCTTAACAAGTGCAATACCGCTTCTACTCCCCGGGCCATTGGCGATGGAGCCAAGGAGCACGAGTACATGCGGCGCTCTCATGCCCTTGGTTATTACGCGAAGCAGGGGGGGACTACGTGGCGAGCCAGGGGAACCACCTCGTGGCGTCCACTCCGCCAAGCCAGGGCCCGGCAGCCGCCACGTCATGATCAGCCCCTTACACTCCTGGGATCATGGCCGTAGCTATTGCGCGTACGGATCTGGCCATCCTGGCCGTGCACCAGCAGCTCCACCTTCTCGCGCTGTGCAATCACCGTGGCGGCTTCTACAGCTTCCTCCTGAGTGAGGAAGTGTGCTCTTTCACCCTTCGCCCCCTCATGGATGATGTCCCACCCGTCGCCATGAGGAACGACGTGTACATTGCGTTGCGGTTTCGAATCCATGTCTGTCTCCCTGAGCAGTGCTCTACTGCTGTTTCAGGAGATGGTTTGTCCGCCAGATTGTGGGTGGTGTCCCACACTCAGGCCTATAGCTCGGATCTCGCGCTATTTCTCCGGCTGCCCGACCAATACGTCGAGCGGTACGTGCAGCGCTGCCGCCAGGCTCTGGAAAACCTCGGGGCTGCCATCGCGCTTGCGGTTCTCGATCTGGCTAAGGTAGGGCTTGCTAAGGCCCGCCGCTGTGGCCAGCGCATCCTGGGTCATGCGGCGATATTCCCGCCAGGCCTTGACTGGGCTATCACCTGCTAGCTCAGCGTCCAGGATGGCGGCGGGGAGGCGAAAGCCGTTGTCTTGGGCCCTGGCGTGGTCGAACAGCATGGCATCGTCCCGGTCCTGGACCCGATGCTGGATGCGCTCCCACACCTCGATGGGCACTACCGCGAACTCGGGGCGGCCGTCGCGTTCGATGAACTGGATATTGACCATTGGAAGGCACCTCCTCGATGGGCGTTCCCAGGCATGGTCCGGGCGCCCGCGCCACCTGCCTGGTGAACGCGATAGTGTGCATATTCATGTTAGGCATTTGCTGCTAACAATGATGCAAATATTGTTTGCTGGTTGCCGTTGCGGGCTTCTCGCGAAATCGTTTTCCTGGTCAACCTCAACCCACCAGAACCTCCTCGCCCACAATCGCATCAATCTCCCCATACAGCCAGTCCGACTCCACGCCCACCTCCAGTTCCAGATCAATCCACGCCCGCTTGATCAACGGGTCAGCCCCTAGCACACCTGGCGAAACGACCCGGATCAACCGTCCACCGCGCGCCTGTATGAACTCAGCCTCTGCTTGCGTGGACACATCGGGCACCACGACATCGCGGCCGTCGAGCCGGGCTAGCGTCTCCGCGAAGTACTTGATCAACACATCTGGATCCATCGGCGCACGGTTCCAGGATTCACGAAGCCTTTGCAGCAGTTGGGCGGGCGACTTGCCGAGCGCCGGGATGAGGTCGTGGAGTTTGGCCGGGCCGAAGTACGTCTCATTGATGCCCGCGCAGGCCTGGATCATGTGGCGCAGCGGTGCGTCGAAGGTGGCGACGAGGAAGGTGTGGTTCCCGGAGGTCAGGTAGTTCGTGATGAGGTCCTGGCCGGAGCCTGGGCGGCCGCAGAGTCCTATAAGCATGAAGTTTCCTTGGTCGTGTTCGTTCGCCTGTGGCTTGGCGTGCCCGCGTGGGTACTTCCGCACTTTCAGGGAACTGGTGTCGAAGATTACCTATAGGTAATCATAAAAGCAAGTTCAATGGGTAATTGAAGTCGCCCAAGGGGATCATGCGGAGCGTGGAGGGGGAGGCGGTATATCCGGCAAGCCGGAAACCGCGCTCATCTCAGCTTGCGGACTTCTTCTTGCGTGGCTTGCCAGGTGCCGGTGTGCCGCTTTCGTGAACGGCGTTGCTGGCTGGCTTGAATGTTGTGCTTCTCCCGTCGGTCTTCAGCACGCGGGCAGCTTTGGTGTTTTTTCCGTATTTACGCACCGATCGTACGGTTTCGACCTGCGTGATCAATTCGATGGCCGCGAGCAACCGGTCGATGTCTTCGTTGCGCAAGCCATTGATCAGTCGGGCAAAGCGGGCGGCAATCTCGGGCGGCAGGGTTTCTTCTTTTGCGGGTGCGGCTGCGTCTTGCGCGTCGCCGTCCAGCCATAGGCGCGGCAGGCCGAGCTTGGCTTCGATGTCGCGTGCGAGATGTTCGCCGATGCGTTTCTTTCCGGCTTTGCCTGTGTCCGAGAATATGCGGGAGAAGTATGAGGGGTCGCGGTCGAGCCGGTCTGACAGGCGTGCGATGGAGCCGCCGAACTGTTCGGCCATGATCTGGGCTAGGCGCTGTTCACGTGTATCTTGAATATCCATGGCCCATTAAACCCGTGCATTACCTGAAGGTAAATTTGCTGCTGGTACTGTAAATTCAATGACTAATAGGTAATATATAAGGCAGGGATGGCTTTCGGGTCTTGTAAATGGTTCTTCAGACTTCTGTGTGGGTCGCCGGGTGAAGTCCGGCGCAGGCGTAGCAAGAGCGCTCGCGTGCAATCTCGCGCAGGTATAGCTCCCCTCTCCCGCGCAGCGGGAGAGGGGTTGGGGGAGAGGGCGGGCATCCGCAAGAGCGAGGCGCTTCACCTTGAGCGAGCGCCCACCCTCTCCCCCGGCCCCTCTCCCATTGCATGGGAGAGGGGAGCAAACCAGCGCATTGCATCGTGTCGCTCTCGCTCGGATGGAGGACCCACACGAAAGTCTGACGAACCTGTTTAACGGGATGAGGGCTTGGCCGGGTTGCAGGGGATTTTGCCGGCGCGTCGTTGTCGTGGGTATGGCTACGCCAGTCACCGGCCTGGCGTGGATCAGTAACACTCGATACGGTTACGGCCGCGTTCCTTGGCGCGGTAGAGCGCCCCGTCGCTGCGCAAGAGGGATAGGTCCGCGCTGGCATCGGTGGCATGCATGAGAGCAATGCCGACGCTGACGGTCAGCGCGATGGTCTGGTTGCCGTCAAGCAGTGCGGTTTCCGTGATCTGATGCTGTATGCGCCTGGCAAATCGTGTCGCCGTATCAAGGCTGGCATCGGGGAGCACCACCGCAAACTCTTCGCCGCCGATGCGCCCGGCGAAATCGTGCTTTTGCAGCGCATTGCGCAGCAGCGCCGCGAAACACCGCAGGGCGTGGTCGCCCATGGCGTGGCCCCAGGTGTCGTTGATGGTTTTGAAGTGGTCGAGGTCAAAGGTCAGGACGGCGGCAGGGCGGCTGTCGGCCCGCCGGATCCGGGCGAGCTCCTGTTCGATCCGTTCGACGAAGTGGCGGCGATTGGGTAGTTGCGTCAGGAAATCGATGGTCGCAAATTCCTGCAGTTCTCCCTCGATGCGCTTGCGCTCGGTCACGTCGGTGATAAACCCGTGCCACAGCGTGCTGCCGTCGTCGAGCCGCCGGGGGCGTGCGTCGCCCTGGCGCCAGCGCAGCCCTTGCCTGGGTAGTTCGACGCGGTACTCGAGGTGCCATGGCGTCAGGCTGGCGGCGCACGCGTGCAGCGACGCGCAGTAGGCTTCGAGATCGTCGGGATGGATGACGGCGTGGATGGGGGCCGTGCTGGCGGCTACCTGTTGCGGCGTGAGCTCGTAGATATCGGTGATGCCGGCGCTGGCGTAGGGGAGGAAGGATTCCCCCGTTGGCAGCAGGCGATGCTGGAACACCAGGCCGGGGACTTCGTTGGTCAGGCTGGTGATCAGGTCGACGGTTTGCTGCAGCTCTTCGGAGAGTGCCTGGATGGCCGTGATATCGGTGGTGGTGCCGATCATGCGCAGCGGCTCGCCGTTGCCGGCGCGGCTGACCACCTTGCCGCGGCTGGATATCCATTTATAGCTGCCGTCCTTGCAGCGGATCCGGTGGTCCACCGCGTAGCTTTCCGTCTCCTGGTTGAAGTGGGCTTGTATGGTGGCCTGGACGTAGGCGAGGTCGTCGGGATGGATGCGGGTATAGCTGTCTTCGATCCGGTTGGTGATCTCGGACTCTTCATAGCCGATGATGGCCTTCCAGCCGGCCGAGTAGTGGATCTTGCCCGCCTGGATATCCCGGTCCCAGACGCCCGTGCCGCTTCCCGCGATGGCCAGCTCCAGCCGTTTCTCGCTTTCCTGCAGCCTGCTGGCGTCGTCGTTCAGTTTGGCCTGGGCCAGGTCGCGCTCGATGATGGCGACCGCCATGTCGGCAAAGTCTTGCAGCAGGCCGCGCTGCGCCTGGTCCAGTTCGCGCGGTCCGGCATCGAACAGGCAGAAGGCGCCAAGCTGGCTGCCGCTCGATGTGGTCAAGGGGCACGCCGCGTGAAAGCCCATGCGCAGGCCGTCGATGAAGATGGGTGCATCGCCAGGATGCGCGTCATGCAGTGCGTCATGCAGCGTAACCAGCGCAACCGGGACCTTGAAGAGGTGCCGCGCGAGGCGTGTCAGCGCGTCAAACCGCTCTTGTTGTAATGGGACTGTAAGGTTCAGCGGCCTCGCGGTGTCGATGCGATCATGTCTGGTTTCAGCTTCGGTAGAGGCCCGCATATCCAGGTCAAATGACAATTGACGTTAGCCCGAAGGTGTTGATTGCGCGCCGGTGCTGCGAGTTGCGCGTGGCTTGCCAATACTAGCAGACAGATCGGTTCGCGGCGGGGTCTGCTAAGCGTTGTCGGCGAAAGGCAACTCTGCCTGTACCGGCAGCGCAGCCGGCGTCAGTTCTCCCGCGGGCGTCAGCGCGCTGACCCTCACGCCCAGCAAGCGAATCTTTCGATCCAGGGCAACGCGTTTGACGCATTCGGTGGCGGCGCGCCGCAGCTGTGCGGCGTCTGCCGTCGGCTCGGGCATGCTGAGGTCGCGCGTGACGGTGTGAAAGTCGTCGTAGCGCAGCTTGACGCCGATGGTGCGGCCCACGTAGCCCTTGCGGCGAAGGTCTTCCGCCAAGCGCTGGCACAGGCCGGTGAAGACTTCGGAGAGCATCTGGCGGTCGTGCTTGGGATGCAGGTCCCGCTCGAACGTGGTTTCGCGGCTCATCGACTTGGGCTCGGAGCTGGTGACAACCGGGCGCTCGTCGTGGCCTTGCGCGATCTCGGCTAGCCATGCGGCGTAGCTGCGGCCGAAATGGCTCTGCAGCATGCCGAGGTCCGCGCTGGCGAGGTCGCCGACCGTGGCGATGCCCAGCGTTGCGAGCTTTTCGGTGGCTTTGGGGCCGATCCCGTTGACCTTGCGCACGGGCAGCGGCCAGATGCGCAGTGGCACATCGCTGGCTGCCAGCAGGGTGAGCCCGTCGGGTTTGTCGAGCTCGGAGCCAATCTTGGCGAGGAGCTTGTTGGGGGCGATGCAGATGGAGCAGCTCAGTCCCGTGGCTTCGCGCACCGCTTGCTTGATGCGGTTGCCGATATCGGCGCTCTCGCCTGGGACGTCGCTCAGGTCGATGTAGATCTCGTCGATGCCGCGGTCTTCGATCTCGCTCGTGAATGTGGCGACGGCGGCCTTGAACAGGTGGGAGTAGTGCCGGTACGAGTCGAAATCCGTCGGCAGCAGGATGGCGTCGGGGGCGAGCTGCGCGGCCTTCATCATGCCCATGGCGGAGAATACGCCCAGCGCGCGGGCTTCGTAGGTGGACGTGGTGACCACGCCGCGCCCGGCATAGTCGCGCAGCCGCGCAAAGCGCCGGCTGCCGTCGGGAAGTATCTCGGGTACCGCATTTCGTCCACCACCGATCACCACGGGCATGCCGCGCAGTTCCGGGTATCGCAATAGCTCAACGGACGCGTAGAACGCGTCCATATCCAGGTGGGCGATGCGGCGGGGGGCAGATGACATGGTGTCAGCAGGTTACTGTATGCATATACAGTATATCGAATTCTGCCGACAATACCTTGGCGCCCCCGCTCTTTCTACCAGCGATGCACGTAGGTGGCCGTCATGACGATGCCTGCCGCGGGCAGGTGCGAGGTGTTGTTGCTGTTGCGCAGGAGCTGGCTGTAGAGCGGGTAGTAGTAGCGGTTCAGCAGGTTCTGGATGCCTGCCGTGACGGTGTCTTTCTTGCTGACCTGGTAGCGGCTGATGAGGTCCAGCGTGGTGTAGCTGGCCACATCGCGCCGGCCGAAGCTGTCGACGCCGTTGAGCCGGTAGTCGTGCCCGGCGAAGAAGGTGGCTTGCAGGCGGTTGCTCCAGGCGGGCGTGGGCCGGTACTGCACATAGCCGGTCAGCTTGAGGGGCGGGATGCGGTAGCCGCTCATCTGCTGGCTCGGGCTGCCTTGCGGGGTTTCGCGGCCGCGCATCCAGGTGAAGGTGCCGCCGGTGCCCCATTGCTCGTTGTCGGACAGGTAGTCGGCCGAGGCTTCCACGCCATGGATGCGCTCGGCGGTGCGGGTCAGGATCAGGCCGTTGTTGAAGCTTTGCACGTCGCCCAGGTCGGAGGTGGTGTAGAACACCGCCAGCGAGGTCAGGGTGTTGCCGAAGGCGCCGCGCCAGCCGAGCTCGTAGTTGTTGGTCTTGACCGGCTGCAGGTCGGACGAGCCGATGTCGAAGCCGGCGCGCGCGTTGCGCACCTGCAGGCCGATGTCGGGCAGGTTGAAGCCCTGGCTGAACGAGGCATAGACCTCGTGCCCCTTGACCGGCTTGTACACCACGCCGACATTGCCCAGCAGCGCGGTGTAGTCGACTGCGCCGCCCTTTACGGTCGCCGGCTGCGCCACGCGCGATTGCGACAGTGGCACGAAGTCGTTGAAGCGGGCGTTGGCGTACTGGTAGCGCAGGCCGCCCTCGGCCGACCACTGCTCGTTGAACTTATGCTGGAGCTGGCCAAAGCCGCCCAGGCTGCGCGTGGTGATCTGCGGCATGTAGGTCAGCGTGCCGGTCCTGTTGAAGACGCGCCCGCCGCTGGCGTCATAGGCCTTGGGATCGAAGATGTCGATCGGCATGTCGCTGCGCTCCTGCTCGAAGTCCAGGCCCCACACTAGGCGGGTGCGCTTGGCGCTGTCCAGCGGCGTCTTGATGGTGAGCCGGCTGCCGAACACGTCGGAGTTCTGCATGGACTGGTCGACATTGCCGCCGCGCGTGGCCACCGCGCGCGCGTCGAAGGGCGTGAAGCGCGTGAAGTAGTCGCGGTAGTAAAGCTGCGCGGAGACCGCGCTGCCTGCCAGGTCCTTGTGCTCGTATTCGAGATTGACCAGCGTGTTGCGGATCTGGTTCTGGTTGGCGAGCTGCAGGCCGCTGATGGCGCGCGCGGGCACGCTGCCCGGCGCCAGGCGCGCCACCGATGGGTCGGAGGCGTAGTCGGTGTCCTGCCTGGCGTTGAAATGGCTCACCGCAAGCTGCACGCGCTGCTCGGGCGTGAGGCGCAGGCCGAGCTTGCCGCCGAGGTTGTAGTTGTCGGACTGGAACAGGTCACCCTGGCTGGGTTCCGGGGCGATGCGCTGGCTGCGCGCATCGTAGGCGCTGCCGATGCGGCGGGCGCCTACGTCGAAGGCATAGTCGACCATCCCTTCGCTGCCGGAGACATGCTGCTGCAGCTGGCCGGACAAGCCATCCGCGCGCAGCCGGGAGAGCGCAGAGGTGAGCGAGAACGTGGTCTCCGACAGCGGCGGGCCGCCGGCCGGGCGCGTGTTGATGGAGACGATGCCCCCGGTGGCCCCGCCGCCGTAGATGGCGCTGCTGCCGCGCAGGACCTCGATGCGCTCGATCAGCGCCGGGTCCACGTTGGCGAGGTTACGCGCCGAGTCCCGGTTGGTGTTCAAGGGGATGCCGTCGACGAGGACCAGCATGCCGCGTCCCCGCAGGGTCTGGCCGAAATCGGTCACGGTATGGCTGGAGTCGGCCATGCCGGGAATGACCTTGGAGAGCAGGGTGGCGACGCTGTCGGAGCCGGTTTTCAGCTCGTCGAGCTCCGCGCGGTCGATGACCGTGACTTGCCGCGCGGGGCTCATCAGGTCGCTGGAGGTTCGCGAGGCGGTGACCTCCACGGCTTCGAGCATCCTGGCCGGCTCCGGGGCGGGCGCGGCCGTCGTTGCCGTTGCCGTTGCGGCCAATGCCGTGGTGGCGGCGATCGGCGCGGCGGCACCGGCCTGGCCCACTGGCTGCAGCACGATGCCGCTGCCATTGCGCTGGTAGCGGATGCCGCTGCCCATGAGCAGCGTATCGAGCGCGGCTTCGGCGGGCATGTTGCCGTGCACGGCCGGGGCCTGCTTGCCAGCCACCAACGCGGGCGTGAAGAACAACTGCAGCGAGGTTTGCCGGCCGAGCTGCGTGAGCGCATCGGCCAGGGGCTGCGCACGGATGTCGATCGCCACCGGTGTTTGCTGGGCCGGCTGCGCGGCGGCCGGCGCGGCAATGGCGCCGATCAGCGTGGCGGCCATGGTGGCCATCAGGAGGGGCTTGGCGCGTGCGTGGCGGGCCGGGATCTGTTGCTGCTTCTCAGGATGTTGCTGGGTCACGTCGGGTCTTCTCGGATAGGCCGGGTTGGCATAAAGGGACGCAGGCCCGCAGCGCGCGGGCACGTTCCGGGAGAAGACGAAACGCGGAGCAAAAACCTGAATCTAGCGTGAATATATTTCCGCGCTGCCATCGGCAAGGGTGCGCACGCCCACCGGGAGGAACTGAGGCAGGGCGGCGAGCAGGGCGTCGGTATCGTCGGCACGGAACACGCTGCTCAGGCGCAGCGCGCCGGTGCCGGCGTCGCTGATCCTGACCGGGCTGCGCCGGTAGCGGGAGACCTCGGCGGCCACCAGTGACAGCGGTTGGTCCTTGAACAGCAGCTTGCCTTCGCGCCACGCCATGGCGGCGCCGAGATCGACCGCCGCCGCCGGCGCGACCCGGCCATCTGCGGCAATGCGCGTGCCAAGGCCGGCCGACAGGCGCGCGGCAGACGGCGCCGCGCTGCGGCCTTGCACGCCCACCGACCCGGATTCGACCGCGACCGCGACCTCCGCGCCATCCCGGCGCACGTCGAAGCGGGTGCCGGTGACCGTGACGGTGCCGCTGCCGGCATCGACCACGAAGGGCCGCTCGCTGGCGTGCGCCACCTCGAACATGGCCTCGCCGTCGGCCAGGGTCACGGTGCGCTGGCCCGGCTCGAATCGCACCGATAGCCGCGTGCGCGTATTGAGCTCCACGACGGAGCCGTCGGGCAGCGTGACGCGTCGCCGCTCGCCGGGCGCGGTGCTGAAGCTGGCTGTGTAGTGGCTTGCATCGCTGGCCGCATAGGTAGCCGGTCCGGACGCGGCCTGCTGGCGGACGAGCCACGCGGCGCCGACGGCCACCGCGCAGAGGCTGGCCAGCATGGCCGCGCGCAAGGCGGGTCGCGATCTCCGGGCGGCGGCCGCCGGTGCAGGGCTTATCGCAAGGGCGCGCAGGCGCTCCGGGTCGAGCGTGCCGGCTGCTTGCCAGATGCGCTCCAGCGCCGTGTATTCGGCCCGGTGCACGGGGCTGGCGTCGAGCCAGGCCGCCATCTCAAGGCGTTCCTGCTCGCTGAGCGAGCCATCGCGGGTGCGCGCAAACCAGCGTGCCGCGGCTTCGCGGGGAGCGTCCGGGGGTGTCATCTGCGTGCCGCCCCAAGCAGGGTTGGGGGCAAGGAGGAGGGGGCTGGAGCCTGGATCAAGGCGCGGTACTCAATGGGGTGCTTGCGGGCCGAGCCGGTCGCGCAGATGGCGCATCGTACGGATCATGTGCTTCTCGACCATGTTCCTGGAGACCTGAAGGCGCTCGGCGATCTCTTGCTGGGAGAGCCCCTCAAGGCGTTGCCAGACAAAGACCTGACGGCATGTGAGCGGCAGTTCCGCCAGCGCCTGCTCGAGCGCGTTGGCGAGCTGAACCGCGTGGAGCGCGGCTTCGGGATCGCCGGAGCTTGCGTGATGCGCGTCGATGCTGTCAAGCGGGAGCGCTTGCCGGCCGCCCTCGCGCCGGTAGGCGTCAATGGCAAGGTGGCGGGCGGTCTGGTGCAGGTAGGCGCGGGGATGTTCGGGCGGGCTGCCTTTGCGCTCCAGCACCTTGAGCAGCGCGTCCTGGGTCAGGTCCTCGGCATCAAAGCGATTGGCGAGCTTGCGAGTCCAGGTGCCGACCAGTTCTTCGTAGTAGGCGAACAAGCCGAACGCGCGCGAGGGATGTGACGGCATGGCGTGCGCGCGGCTGCGAATGGTTGCAAATGCGACGTATTATCATTTGCACGTGCCATGTTCGTCAATAGCTACATTGAGCCCGCCCGCCGGCGCAAAAAAAAGCCCGCGAACTGCACGGGCCTTTGAATGCGCAGCCGGTGTAAGCGACTCCGGCTGGCCCGCGATTGTCGCAATGGACGACGGAATCTCTTTCGCCCCGGCGATGGGATCAGCGCAGCAGGAACGCGATATCGTCGACGCTGATCTGCGCCGGGGCGACTCCGCGGCGTTGCTGGAACAGGATGTGCTGGAGGACTTGGCGGCGCTGCCTGGCGAAGACGGCCAGATCGATGGGAATGCCGGCCCGCGCGTAATGCTCGACCAGCAGCTTGTAGGCTCGGTTGCGCATCTGCAGGGCTTCGGCTTCGGCGCGCAGCCGCCCGGTGTCTTCGGGCGGTGTCGCCTCGGCCTGCCGCAACGCCTGCATGGCGGCGGCGTGCATGTCGCGGTAGCGGTCGAGCTCGGTTTGCGTTGCGTGCAATCGCTCGCGCAGCGCGCGGACCTTGCGCTGCAGCTTTAATGTCATGCCAACACCGTGCTCGATGAGCGCGACGGTTTCCAGCGCGTGGCTGGCTGCGGCGATGGTGTTTTTCCAGATGCCCCTGTCCGTCACCTCGACGTCAGGCACCCACCCGTTTCTGGCTCCGCGCAAGCTTTCCATATGACCCCTTGACCCTTGTGATGATTTCCGGCGGCCGGCTTTATGGTTGCCGTCCTGTCCCGGACCACGGTGGACGTGCCGCCGTGCATGTTTCGGGAATCGTACGGTCTAGCCGTTCGCGGGCGAAGTAGAAGATGCTTAGATCTGGTCTTCCCAGTGCATATGTCGCGTCATGTCCGGTCAGCAAAAAGCGACGCCGCAGGTGGGTGAAATGACAAGGGAAAGCGGTCCTCTCCAGACTTGCTGGGGAGCTGGCTGCTGAATCCGGCACAAATACGGCTGCCACGCCTTCTATACCGTACGGAGGGGCGCGAATCGGACTACGATGCAGATATGGCACTCAATTTCCCCAATCCCAGCCGGAGTTACGACCCATCCAGGCATTGCGTATGTTTCTGGGGCTACGACAGTTCGCGTGAAATCTCCTTCGAGGTCGACCGCGCGGTACTCTCCAACCTCAGCCCCGAACTACGCCCGGACGAGCCCGCTGTGCTGGAGGCATTCGACCGCCATCGCGACCACATCCTGGAACTCGCGCGCGGGCTCTATTCCCGCAGCCGGCAGAACAGGTACACCATCTCCTGACGGCGGTTCGATCGCCTAGCAATTTCGATCGTGACAGGCGCTCGCCTGTCACGATGCCTTTGCCGTGCGCGGCGGGGCAGCGGTGCGGGTTCCGCTGCCATCCTGTCCGCCAACCGGCGCGAGGATCAGCTTTCCTGCGCTTCCAGCGTGAAGCCGGCGCCGTCGTCCTGGCGCAGCATCGTCACCAGGGCGGGCATGGCTGCCTCCAGGGTTTCCTTCAGGCGCCACGGCGGATTGACGATGAACATGCCGCTGCCGTGCAGGCCCAGCCCGCCGGCGACCGGGTGCTTGACGCGCAGGGTGACGTGCAGCCAGCTCTTGAGCGGCAGCTTTTTCAGCTGCACCGGCAACTGCACGGATTCGCGGCGCTGCACCTCGGGATACCAGATTGCGTACATGCCGGTGGCAAAGCGCTGCAGGCAATCCTGCAGGCTGCGCACCACGCGGCCGTAGTCCTGCTTGTCTTCGTAAGATGGATCGATCAGCACCAGCGCGCGGCGCGGCGGCGGGGGCAGGATGGCGTTGATGCCGGTAAAGCCGTCGCCGTCGTACAGCATGACGCGGCGGCCGGCGCCACGGAAGTTATCGCGCAGCACCTGGATTTCCGTGCTGTGCATCTCGAACAGGCGCAGGCGGTCCGCGTCCCGCAGCATCTGCCAGGCAAGCCAGGGCGAGCCAGGGTAGTGCTTCAGGTTGCCGTCCGGGTTCAGCGTGCGTACCTGTTCCAGGTAATCCTCGACCAGCGTCGGCATGGGCCGCTTGGCGGCGGCGGCCTGCCACAGCCGGGCGATGCCGGTCTCGAACTCGCCTTTTTTCTGCGCGTAGGCGTGATCGAGCGCGTACAGCCCGGCGCCGGCGTGCGTGTCGATGTACCAGAAGGGCTTGTCTTTCTGGCTCAACTGCTCCAGCAACTGGACCACGATGGCGTGTTTGAGAACATCGGCGTGGTTGCCGGCGTGGAAGGCGTGACGGTAGCTGAGCATGGCGAGGCGGGAAAAGGGCGTGCGGGGCGTGCGGGTGCCGGCCTGGGGGGCCGGCGGCACAGGGCGCTATGCTACCATCGCCGGGCTTTGGGGCGGGCCGGCGGCATGCCGCAGGGCGCGCCTGGCGGGCGATTGCTGGCGATTGCGATTGCGAGCGCCTTCGCCATCTTCCAGTCCCAACGCATTTCGCGTCTGACGCGCCCCCGCATTTCCCAATCTGCGGACCTTTGTCCCCTTGTCCCCTTGTCCATATTCCGCGCCTTAGAACCCGCCGAGCCCGCTTTTTCCGCTTCAGGCTCGCCCTACTCGCCGCGCTACGACGAGGTCTACCACGGTAACGCGGATGGCCTGGAGAGGGCCCGTCAAGTCTTCCTGGCCGGCTGCGGCTTGCCGCAGGCCTGGGGCGGGCGCGAGCAGTTCGTGATCCTGGAGGCCGGTTTTGGGCTCGGGTTGAACTTCCTGGCAACCTGGCAGGCATGGCGAGACGATCCCAGGCGTTGCCGGCGGCTCCATTTCGTGTCGGTGGAGAAGCATCCGTTTACCAGCGCGGGGCTTGCCGCGATGCATGCCAGCCTTGGCGCTCAGGCGGCGCTCGCGCCGCTGGCCGCCGAGCTGAGGGCCGCGTGGCCGCCGGCGTTGCCCGGCCTGCACCGGCTGGAATTCGAGGGCGGGGCGGTCGTGCTGACGCTGGCGTTTGGCGATTTCGATGCCGTGCTGCCGCGGCTGGTGCTGGGTGCGGATGCCTTCTACCTGGACGGCTTTTCGCCGGCGCGCAATCCCGATATGTGGCAGCCGCAACTGATGAAGCGCCTGGCCCGGCTGGCGCGCCCGGAGGCCACGCTGGCCACACATGTGGCGGACAGCGCCTTCCAGCGGGGTTTGCAAGCAGCCGGCTTCGCGGTCGGTTCGGCCCCAGGATCTGGCGGCGCGCCGCCGATGACCGTGGCGCGCTTTCCTGTCATGCGCGGCACGCGGCGGCAGCCGCCGCCGTGTGCCGCGGCCTGGCCCGAGCGGCACGCGATCGTCATCGGCGCTGGCCTGGCCGGCTGCGCGGTCACCGAGCGGCTGGCCGCGCGTGGCTGGCGCGTGACGTTGTTCGATGCCCACGAGGGCCCGGCGCAGTTGACCTCGGCCCACCGCGCCGCCGCCATGCATCCGCATTTGTCCTCGGATGACAGTGTCCTGTCGCGCTTGTCGCGGGCCGGCAACCTGCAGTCCCTGCGGACCTGGGCGGCGCTGGCGGCGGCGGGACATGCGCCCGGCTGGCAGGGCTGCGGCGTGCTGCAGACCGGCGCGGGCGAGGAGGACGCGGGCATCCAGCAGGCGGCTCTCGCCGCCTTGGGCTTTCCGGAGGCGTTCGCGCGCTGGATGAGCGCCGAGGAAGCCGCCAGCCGGCATGGCGCGCCGGTACCCCACGGCGGGCTGTGGTTTGGGCAGGGCGGCTGGGCGCCGCCGCCCGAGATCTGCCGCGCGCAGCTGGCGCAGGCCGCGGCGGCGGTAACGGCGCGCTATGGCAGCCGGGTGGCACGGCTGGCGCGTGTCGCGGATGGCTGGCAGGCGCTGGACGAGGCGGGCGCGGTGCTGGCCGCAGCGCCGGTGGTGGTGGTGGCCAACGCGCACGAAGCGCTGCGCTTGCTTGCGCTGCGCCATATGACGATCGACCGGGTGCGCGGCCAGCTCACCACGCTGGAGCCGGCGGCGCTGGCACGCCTTGGCGAATGGCCCGATTGCGTGGTCACCGGCACTGGCTACCTGCTGCCGCGCGCGGCGGACGGCACCGCGCGCATCGGCTCCAGCTACGAGCCGGATGGGCAGGATGCCGGCGCGCTGGACGAGCGCCCTGAAGTGCACGCCGAGAACCTCGCCCGGCTGGCCGCTTTGCTGCCCGCGCTTGCCGGCGCGGCCGCCAGCCTGGATCCGGCAACGCTCACAGGCTACGTTGGCGTGCGCAGCGTCTCGCACAACCGCCTGCCGCTGATCGGCCGCGTGGCCGACGAGGCCCAGGCGGCGCGGGACGCCGCCGCGCTCAGCGGGGCGCGCCTAAGGGATATCCCTCGCCTGCCGGGGCTGTACGCGGCACTTGCATATGGCTCGCGCGGCCTCACATGGGCCGCATTGGGGGCGGAATTGCTGGCCAGCCAGATCGAAGGGGAGCCATTGCCGCTCGAACTCGAGCTGGCCGAGGCCATCGATCCGGCGCGGCTGCTGGTGCGTGCCTTGCGCCAGGGGCAGGTGGCGAGCGGTGCAGGCGACGCTGGCGGTGAAAGCGGCGATGTGCCCGCCGAGCCGGTTCCCGGGTAAAAACTGCCGGAACCGAATGAAAACCGTGCGATAATCCCCGTTTTCCGTTTGCGTGGACCTGCGCCTGCGGATGCTCTGGAAACGCCATTTTCTTGCGCGTGTCCTGCGTCCGATTCGGTTTGCGCGGGTTCGCGTGCCGGGTATCGGCATTTGCCGTCGCTTTGCCTGTGTCTTCTCGGGCACGCGAGCGGGGTGCGCTCACGAACACAACAACACTCTGGATTGGATCAACGACCATGTCGAATGTCATTGAAAACCTTGGCAAACTGGACCGCAAGGTGACCCTGGCCATTCCCAAGGCCGAAGTCGAAAAGGAAAAGCTGGAACGTCTGGTTCGCCTGTCGAAGACGGTGAAGATGTCCGGTTTCCGTCCCGGCAAGGTACCGATGAAGATGGTCGAGAAGCAGTACGGCCAGCAAGTCGAGTTCGAAGTGCGCTTCGACAAGGCTGCCCGCAAGTTCTTCGACATCACCAAAGAACAAGACGTGAAGGTCGCCGGCCAGCCGAAGTTCGAAGTCAAGACCGACGGCGTGAGCGAAGACGAAGTGGCCTTCGACGCAACCTTCGAGGTCTATCCGGAAGTCAAGCTGGGTGACCTGGCTGGCGCCGAAGTGACCCGTACCAAGACCGAAATCACCGATGCCGAAGTCGACAAGACCATCGACATCCTGCGCAAGCAGCGCGTGCACTACCACACCCGTGGCGAAGCCGGCGAGCACGGCGACGGCGGTGCGGAAGTGGCCGCCCAGAATGGCGACCGCGTGACCCTGGACTTCGTTGGCAAGATCGACGGCGTGGAATTCCCCGGTGGCAAGGCTGACGACTTCGGCTTCGTGCTGGGCGAAGGCCGCATGCTGCCCGAGTTCGAGCAAGCTGCACTGGGCCTGAAGGTTGGCGAGAGCAAGACCTTCCCGCTGGCGTTCCCCGAGGACTATCACGGCAAGGACGTGGCCGGCAAGACTGCCGAATTCACCGTCACGCTGAAGAAGATCGAGTGGGCGCACCTGCCGGAAGTCAACGACGAGTTCGCCAAGTCGCTGGGCGTCGCCGACGGCAACGTCGACAAGATGCGCGCCGACATCCGCGAAAACCTGGAGCGCGAAGTCAAGCGCCGTACGCACGCCATGCTGAAGGACCAGGTCATGGACGCGCTGCTCAAGGCGAGCGAGCTGGAAGTGCCGAAGGCCCTGATCGAGCAAGATCAGGAGCGCCTGGTGGAAATGGCCCGTCGCGACCTGGAACAACGCGGCATGCCGAACGCCAAGGACATGCCCATCCCGGCCGAAATGTTCACGCAGCAAGCTGAGCGCCGCGTCAAGCTGGGCCTGATCCTGGCCGAGATCGTCAAGGCCCACGGCCTGGACGCCAAGGCAGACCAGATCAAGGCCGAGATCGAAGACTTCGCCAAGAGCTACGAAGACCCGAAGGAAGTCATGCGCTGGTACTACGGTGACCAACAGCGCCTGGCCGAGATGGAGGCCTACGTGCTTGAAAACAACGTGGTAAATTTCGTGTGCGACAAGGCCAAGGTCACCGACAAGACGGTGTCCTTCGAGGAACTGACTGCCGAAGGCAACAACCAGCCTCAGCAGGCCTGAGCCTGGCCCGTGGCCGGGGCGCATGGCGCGCCGGCCGCAGCCTTGTCTCTTACCGAACTCCAGGAGAACTTGCATGACCCGCAATGATTTGCTTGACCGTCTGGCCACCACGCAGGCCTCCGCCCTGGAAACGCAGGGACTGGGGCTGGTGCCGATGGTGGTTGAGCAGTCCGGTCGGGGCGAGCGCGCCTATGACATCTATTCGCGCCTGTTGAAGGAGCGTTTGATTTTCATGGTCGGCGAAGTCAACGACCAGACCGCTAACCTGGTGGTCGCCCAGTTGCTGTTCCTGGAAAGCGAGAATCCCGACAAGGACATCTCGCTCTACATCAACTCGCCGGGTGGCTCGGTGTCGGCTGGCCTCGCCATCTACGACACCATGCAGTTCGTCAAGCCGGACGTGGCCACGCTGTGCATGGGCATGGCTGCCAGCATGGGTGCATTCCTGCTGTCTGCCGGCGCCAAGGGCAAGCGTTCGGCGCTGCCCAACTCGCGCATCATGATCCACCAGCCGCTGGGCGGCGCGCGCGGCCAGGCCTCGGACATCGAGATCCAGGCCCGCGAGATTCTGTACCTGCGCGAGCGGCTCAACACGATCCTGTCGGAAGTCACCGGCCAGCCGGTCGAGAAGATTGCCCGCGATACCGATCGCGACAACTTCATGAGCGGCGAACAGGCAGTGGACTACGGCCTGATCGACAAGGTGCTCGCTCGCCGTAGCTGACAGGCCGGCCTGGCTGCCAGCACGGCGGGCCGGGCAGGTGCCGCTCGACGATGCCTCCGGGTGTCGTGGGCCGGCCCCGGAATGAAGAAGGCTATACAGAAACGAGGCCTTGTGCCTCGTTTTTGCTTTTGCCCCACAGCGTGGGGGTCCTACCCGCCGCGCCAAATTTTTTGGCGTATGATGCGTTTGAAGCGTATCCCCGCAGCGCCTTGGCACTGCGGCACGCACACTGCTAATGTGACTGATTCCTATGGCGGATAAAAAAGGTTCATCCAGCGAGAAGCTCCTTTACTGCTCGTTCTGCGGCAAGAGCCAGCACGAGGTAAAGAAGCTCATCGCGGGCCCGTCGGTGTTCATTTGCGACGAATGCATCGACCTGTGCAACGAGATCATCCGCGACGAGGCAGCCGCATCCGACAAGGACGCGGGAGCCACGGCCAAGTCCGATCTCCCCACCCCGCACGAGATCCGCGAAAGCCTGGATCAGTACGTGATCGGGCAGGAGCAGGCCAAGAAGATCCTGGCCGTAGCGGTGTACAACCACTACAAGCGCCTGAAGCACCTCGGCAAGAAGGACGACGTCGAGTTGTCCAAGAGCAACATCCTGCTGATCGGCCCCACCGGTTCGGGCAAGACGCTGCTGGCGCAAACGCTGGCGCGGCTGCTCAACGTGCCGTTCGTGATCGCCGATGCCACCACGCTGACCGAAGCCGGCTATGTCGGCGAGGACGTGGAAAACATCATTCAGAAGTTGCTGCAGAACTGCAACTACGAGGTGGAAAAGGCACAGCGCGGCATCGTCTACATCGATGAGATCGACAAGATCTCGCGCAAATCCGACAACCCGTCCATCACCCGCGATGTCTCCGGTGAAGGCGTGCAGCAGGCACTGCTCAAGCTGGTCGAAGGCACCATGGCTTCGGTGCCCCCGCAAGGCGGCCGCAAGCACCCGAACCAGGACTTCCTGCAGGTGGATACCACCAACATCCTGTTTATCTGCGGCGGTGCGTTTGATGGCCTCGAGAAGGTCATCATGCAGCGTTCGGACAAGACCGGCATCGGTTTTGCCGCGCAGGTGCAGAGCAAGGAAGAGCGCGAGGCCAGCGAAGTGCTGCCGCAGGTCGAGCCGGAAGACCTGATCAAGTTCGGGTTGATCCCGGAACTGATCGGCCGCCTCCCGGTAGTGGCTACGCTGGCCAAGCTGGACGAAGCCGCGCTGATGCAGATCCTGGTCGAGCCGAAGAACGCGCTCATCAAGCAGTACCAGAAGCTGCTGGCGATGGAAGGCGTTGAGCTGGAAATCCGCCCGGCCGCGCTGTCCGCGATTGCCCGCAAGGCAATCCGCCGCAAGACCGGTGCACGTGGCCTGCGTTCGATCCTCGAACAATCGCTGATGGATGTGATGTACGACCTGCCTAACTACAAGGGCGTGCAAAAGGTGGTGATCGATGAGAACACCATCACCGGGGACGCTCCGCCGTTGCTGATGTACGAGGAACAGCCTAAGGTGGCTGGTTCGAACTGACGCGAACGCCGGCGCTTATGACGATGCCAGGCCGGCAGCGAGTCCTGAGAGGCCGTTCGCGAAAAGCGAGCGGCTTTTTTTCTTCATTTTCGTAAAACGAAGGAGAGGAAACGGGGGTATGCTGTTTGGACGGGTCTTGCAAGTGCGGGGAGCAGCATTTTGCGACTAGCATCGAATCGCGTGCAAAGCTTGTCTTGCAATCGATTCATGAGACCCAATTTACGCCTAAATGACTGACTGGGGAAAATGATGTCCGGAACACAACTCCTCCCGGCTGAGCCGATTCACTTGCCACTGTTGCCGCTGCGCGACGTGGTGGTGTTTCCGCACATGGTGATCCCACTATTCGTGGGACGTCCGAAGTCCATCAAGGCGCTAGAAACTGCGATGGAGGCGGGCAAAAGCATCATGCTTGTGGCCCAGAAAACGGCGGCCAAGGATGAGCCGACCGCCGACGACCTCTATGAGGTAGGCTGCATCGCCAACATCCTGCAAATGCTCAAGCTGCCCGACGGCACCGTCAAGGTGCTGGTGGAAGGCACGCAGCGCGCGAATATCCGCGAAGTGAGCGAAGACGAATCGCACTTCATGTGCGAAGCCGTGCCCGTGCCGCCGGGTCCGGTCGAGACCGCCGAGACGGAGGCGCTGCGCCGCGCCATCGTGTCGCAGTTCGACCAGTACGTAAAGCTGAACAAGAAGATCCCGCCCGAGATCCTGACCTCGCTGTCGGGCATCGACGAGCCGGGTCGCCTGGCCGACACCATCGGCGCGCATCTGCCGATCAAGCTCGAGCAGAAGCAGAAGATCCTGGAGATGGTCAACGTCACGGAACGCCTGGAGAGCCTGCTGTCGCAGCTCGAGGGCGAGATCGACATCCTGCAGGTGGAAAAGCGCATCCGTGGCCGCGTCAAGCGCCAGATGGAGAAGAGCCAGCGCGAGTACTACCTCAACGAGCAGGTCAAGGCGATCCAGAAGGAACTGGGCGAAGGCGAAGAGGGCGCCGACCTGGAAGAACTCGACAAGCGCATCAAGGCTGCGCGCATGCCGAAGGAAGCCAAGAAGAAGGCCGACGCCGAATTCAAGAAGCTCAAGCTCATGTCGCCGATGTCGGCCGAAGCCACCGTCGTGCGCAACTACATCGACACGCTGGTCAACCTGCCGTGGCGCAAGAAGAGCAAGGTCAACAACGACCTCGCCAATGCCGAGCGCGTGCTGGACGAAGACCACTACGGCCTTGAGAAGGTGAAGGAACGCATTCTCGAGTATCTCGCAGTGCAACAGCGCGTGGATAAGCTGAAGGCACCGATCCTGTGCCTGGTAGGCCCCCCCGGCGTGGGCAAGACCTCGCTCGGCCAGTCGGTGGCGCGCGCCACGAACCGCAAGTTCGTGCGCATGGCGCTGGGTGGCGTGCGCGACGAAGCCGAGATCCGTGGCCACCGTCGCACGTACATCGGCTCGATGCCCGGCAAGATCCTGCAAAGCCTGGCCAAGGTCGGCGTGCGCAATCCGCTCTTCCTGCTCGACGAGATCGACAAGATGGGCATGGATTTCCGCGGCGATCCGTCGTCGGCCTTGCTCGAAGTGCTGGATCCGGAACAGAACCACACGTTCCAGGACCATTACATCGAGGTCGATTTCGACCTGTCCGATGTGATGTTCGTGGCGACCTCCAACTCGCTCAATATTCCGCCGCCGCTGCTGGACCGGATGGAAGTGATCCGCTTGTCGGGTTACACCGAGGAGGAGAAGGTCAACATCGCCCAGCGCTACCTGCTGCCCAAGCAGATCAAGAACAATGGTCTGAAGGTCGGCGAGATCGAAGTCAGCGAAGAAGCCCTGCGCGACATCATTCGCTACTACACGCGGGAAGCGGGCGTGCGATCGCTCGAGCGTGAAGTCTCGAAGATCGCCCGCAAGGTGGTCAAGCTGCTGCTGCTCAAGAAGGAATCGGGCACGGTCAAGGTGGCGTCGGAAAACCTGGACAAATTCCTTGGCGTGCGCAAGTACGACTTCGGCCTGGCCGGCAAGGAAAACCAGGTTGGCCAGGTCACCGGTCTGGCGTGGACGGAAGTGGGCGGCGACCTGCTGACCATCGAAGCCGCGATCATGCCGGGCAAGGGCAACATCACCCGCACCGGTTCGCTGGGCGACGTGATGAAGGAATCGGTCGAGGCAGCGCGCTCGGTGGTGCGCTCGCGGGCACGTCGTCTGGGTATTGCGGACGAGATGTTCGAGAAGCGCGACATCCACATCCACGTGCCCGAAGGCGCCACCCCCAAGGATGGTCCTTCGGCCGGCGGGGCGATGACCACGGCGCTGGTGTCGGTGCTCACGGGTATCCCGGTGCGCGCTGACGTGGCCATGACCGGTGAGATCACGCTGCGCGGTGAAGTCCTGCCGATCGGCGGCCTCAAGGAGAAGCTGCTCGCGGCGCATCGCGGCGGTATCAAGCTGGTGCTGATCCCCGAAGAGAACGTGAAGGATCTCGCGGAGATCCCGGATAACGTCAAGAACGCCATCGAGATCATCCCGGTGCGCTGGATCGACAAGGTCCTGGAACTCGCGCTCGAGCGCAAGCCCGAGCCGCTGGCGGAAGAAGTGGCCAAGCCTGCCGATGTGGCGGACAAGGGTGCTGCCCCGGTCGAGATGATTCATCACTGATCGGATGTCATCGCCGATGCTGCCGTAGTGTCCTGGCAGCCGATGAAAAACGCCGCGGGTGTCCCCCGCGGCGTTTTTCCATGCCGGGCGCACATTGCGCAGGGCGCAGGTGCTCGCAGGTGCTTTTGCAGGCGGTTAAAAATGGCTGCGAAGAATACTTGGCAAAACGCCAAGGGCTGTATTACACTTGCGCCCTCGCAACGCAAACAGCAGTAATTACTCTGATATGTGCGCGGCGATGCTTGCAGCATGCAGTGCGGCTGCGGTACGAGCGGGTGCTTAGCTCAGTTGGTAGAGCGGCGCCCTTACAAGGCGTAGGTCGGGGGTTCGAGCCCCTCAGCACCCACCATCGCTCCTGCCGCAAGACAAGCCAGGCACGCAATGCATCCTGTAGCACCCATTCAGGAGTGGTAGTTCAGTTGGTTAGAATACCGGCCTGTCACGCCGGGGGTCGCGGGTTCGAGTCCCGTCCACTCCGCCAAACAAGCAGTCAGCAAAACGGGCCCTTAGTGGCCCGTTTTGCTTTTTGCACTCACATCTTTCGCTCCGCGCTTTTGATTAAACCGGCTCCGGCTCGCAGTGCCCCGGACCACCCGCCCCGCAAGGGCAGAAATGGCTCGCCAATTGCGCCGCAGGGTAGCAAATCGCGTGAAGCCTGCCGCTCCTGATAGAATCCCGTAGTTTGGCGTTCGTACAACCCTTTTCCTGAGTCAGCATGCTTGATTTCGTACGCAACAACCGGCGCTTGATGCTTTTGCTGCTGCTGGTGCTTGTCTTCCCGTCGTTCGTGTTCTTCGGCGTGGAGAGCTACTCGCGTTTCATGGATAGCTCGCATGACCTTGCCAAGGTCGACGGCCGCGCTATCACGGCGCAAGAAGTGGATAACGTGGTGCGTGACCAGAGCGAGCGCATGCGCCAGATGCTTGGCACGAACTACGACCCGCGCCAGTTCGAAGGCGCGCAGGCACGCCAGCAGGTGCTCGACCAGCTGATCATGCAGCGCGTGGTGGCGAATGAGGTGGCCAAGAAGCACCTGACCGTTTCCAACGAACGCCTGCTCGAGACGATCAGCAGCATTCCCGCCATCGCCCAGTTGCCGAAGAAGAAAGACGGCACGATCGACGACAAGGCCTACATTGACCTGCTGGCCCAGCAAGGCATGACGCCCGAGCAGTTCGACGCGCGCATGCGCTTCGACCTGGCTACCCAGCAACTCGGTACCTCGGTTGGCGCTACCGCCTTCGTGCCGAAGGCTCTGCTGGACCGGCTGATCGCCATTCGCGACCAGCTGCGCGACGTGCAGGCGCTGCAGGTCAAGCCGGCCGATTTCGCCGTCAAGGTCACTCCGGATGACGCTGCGCTGAAGGCGTACTACGAAAGCCACAAGGCACAGTTCTCGGTGCCCGAGCAAGCCAAGGTCGAGTACCTGGTGCTCTCCGCCGACGCGCTGGCCGCCTCGACGCCGGTCACGCCCGAAGAACTCAAGTCCTACTACGACAGCAACATCGCGCGCTTTCGCACCGACGAGCAGCGCCGCGCCAGCCACATCCTGATCGGCTCGCCCAAGGAAGCCCCGGCAGCCGAGCGCCAGGCCGCCAAGGAAAAGGCCACCAAGCTGCTCGAGGACCTGCGCAAGCATCCCGAGACGTTTGCCGACGTGGCCCGCAAGCAGTCGCAGGACCCGGGCTCGGCGGAGAAGGGCGGCGACCTCGGCTTCATGGGCCGTGGCGCGCTGGTCAAGCCGTTTGAAGACGCGATGTACGCGCTCAAGGATGGTCAGATCAGCGACGTGGTCGAGACCGACTACGGTTATCACATCATCAAGCTCACCGGCATCAAGCCGGCCGAGACCAAGCCGCTTGAGCAGGTCCGTACCGAGCTGGAAGTGGAGCTGCGCAAGCAACTCGCCGCCAAGAAGTACGCCGAACTGGCGGATGCTTTCGGCAATTCGGTCTACGAACAGTCCGACAGCCTCAAGCCGGCCGCCGACAAGTTCAAGCTGACGATCCAGGGCGCCGACAACGTGACCCGCCAGCCGAACCCGGCCCTGGGCGCGCAAAGCCCGCTCAACAACGAGAAGCTGCTCAAGGCCCTGTTCAGCGACGAGTCCGTCAAGAACAAGCGCAACACCGAGGCCGTGCAGGTTGGCCCCACCACGCTGGTGGCGGCGCGCATCGTCGACTACCGCCCGGCCACCGTGCGCAAGTTCGAGGACGTGCAGGCCAAGGTGCGTGAAGGCTATATCGCGCAGCAGGCAGCCGAGCTCGCCGCCAAGGCAGGTGCGGAGCGTCTCGAAGCGCTGAAGAAGAGCGGCGGCGCCGAAGGCTTCGGCGCCGTGGTGACGGTCTCGCGCGCCAAGGCCGATGGCCTGCCGCCGAAGGCAGTCGAAACCGTGATGCGTGCCGACACCGCCAAGCTGCCCGCCTATGTTGGCGTGGATCTGGGCACCGACGGCTACGCGATCTATCGCATCGGCAAGGTCAGCCAGCCTGCGCAGGCAGACGCCGCGCAACGCCAGGGCGAGGCACAGCAACTCGGCCAGATGGTCGGCCAGAGCCAGCTGGAAGCCTTCTACGAAAGCCTGAAGGACCGTGCCAAGGTGAAGCTGCTCAAGCCCGCCACCACCACGGAAGCCGGCGCTGCCAGCGGCGCTGGCGCGCAGTAAAGCTGCTGCTCGCAGCCACAAGGAAAAAGGCGCCTTCGGGCGCCTTTTTCTTTCTTACAAAGCTGAGGCACTAGCCGAAGCCACCATACGGGCCAAAGCCGAGCGCCATGACGACGGCTGTTTGCTCCCTCCCCTCAGGGGGCGAGGGGAGCAAACCGGCGGGAATAGTGAGCCATTCGGTGTAGCCGTGATTTCTGCCCCTAGGCGGAAATCACCCACGCGCGATGCGAAGCGAGCCGTCAAGGTTTTCATCTCCCGTTATGGGGCGAGGAGTCTTTCGCCCCATCCGGGTCGTCTTCTTTGCCTACTTTCTTGGCGAGACAAGAAAGTAGGTCGCCTCCCCGCAGGGGAGGTGAAACTGCCTTTGACTTTGACGTTAAGCAGTTGAATTTACAGTGAAACAGCACGGATGGTGAACAAGCATCGCAGATCCGGCTTTGTCAGCAGTCTGAGGCGCCTTCTGGCGGCTTTTTCTTTGTCCGCGTCACACGCGGCGCGGCACGTCGCGCGCGCTCAGCGCCCGGCTGTGCTGGCCGCCGCCGGCACCTTCAGCAAGGGCTTGAGCTGCGGCCAGACGGTATCGAGCAGCGTGCCCTGCGCCTGCGCCGTGGGATGGATGCGGTCCGCCTGGAACCACTCGGGCTTGGCGACCACCTGCTCCAGCAGGAAGGGCACCAGCGGGACCTTGTACTCGCCAGCCAGCTTGGGGTAGAGCGAGAAGAATCGCTCGGTGTAGTCAGGCCCGTAATTGGGCGGGATCCGCATGCCCACCAGCAGCACGCCGGCCTTGGCTTGCTGCGCGCTGGTGACGATGCTGCGCAGGTTGGCCTCGGTGGTCTGCAGGGGCAGGCCGCGCAAGGCATCGTTGGCGCCAAGTTCCACGATGACCAGCGCCGGATGGTGCCGCGTCAGCAGGTCGGGCAGGCGCGTCTTGCCGCCCACCGTGGTCTCGCCGCTGATGCTGGCATTCACGACGTTATAATCGAAACGCTCCGCCCGCAGCCGGGCCTCCATCAGCTTGACCCAGCCAGCATCGCGGGCCAGGCCATACTCCGCGGACAGGCTGTCGCCCAGCACCAGGATCACGGGCGTTGCCGCACGCGCCATCGAGGCCGCAGCCGGCAACAGCGTAGTCACGCACACCGCCAGCGCCAGTTTTCGCCAACCGCACCAGAACTTCTTGCTCATGTCTTCATCCATTCTTGCAGTCGAGTCATTAGGAAAGACCGTAGCCGACACGACAGGTTCGCTGACGATTTTGCACGATGTGTCGTTTTCCGTCTCGCCCGGCGAAACGCTGGCCATTGTCGGCGCATCCGGCTCGGGCAAGTCAACCCTGCTGGGCTTGCTGGCAGGCCTGGACCTGCCCACCACGGGCACCGTCAAGCTCAACGGGCAGGACCTGTTCCAGCTCGACGAAGACCAGCGGGCAGCCCAGCGCGGGCGCCATGTGGGCTTTGTGTTCCAGTCGTTCCAGCTGGTCGGGCACCTGAGCGCCCTGGAAAACGTCATGCTGCCGCTGGAGCTGCGTGGAGAAACCGCCGGCGTGCGCGAGCGCGCCGCCGACATGCTGGCCCGCGTGGGGCTGAGCGGGCGCCTTTCCCACTATCCGCGCACGCTCTCCGGTGGCGAGCAGCAGCGTGTGGCGCTGGCGCGGGCCTTTGTGGCCCGCCCCGATATCCTCTTTGCCGACGAGCCCACCGGCAGCCTGGATACGGCCACCGGCGAGGCCGTGATTGCGCTGATGTTCGAGCTGAACCGCGATGCCGGTTCCACCCTGGTGCTGGTCACGCACGATCGCTCCGTGGCGGCCCGCTGCGGGCGCATCCTGACCATCGACGCCGGCCGCGTTGCCAGCGACGAGTGGATGACCGCGCCGGTTTAAGACAGTTTCCGTCAGGCGCTGCCGAGCACCGTGCGCGCGCGCGCAATCAGGCTGCCAGTCGAGGCATCGTGCTGCCCGGCCGCCGCTTTGGCCGCATCGGTCAGCTCGCCCTCGATCGGCTTGGCCAGGATCTTGCCGAGCTCCACGCCCCATTGGTCGAACGAGTTGATGTTCCAGACCACGCCTTGCACGAAGGTGCGGTGCTCGTAAAGCGCGATCAGTGCGCCGAGCGTGTGCGGCGTGATGTCTTGCATCAACAGCGTATTGCTCGGCCGGTTGCCCTCGAACACCATGTGGGCGATACGGGTCTCGTCGGTCAGGCCGGTGGCGCGCAGCTCCTCGGCCGTGCGCCCGAGCATCAGTGCCTCGGCCTGGGCAAAGCAATTGGCGAGCAGCTTGGCGTGATGGCCGGGCAGCAGGCGCGGCGGGCGCAGCGGCGCCACGAAATCCACCGGCACGATCTGCGAGCCCTGGTGGATCAGCTGGAAATAGGCGTGCTGGCCGTTGGTCCCGGCGGAGCCCCAGACTACCGGCGCGGTATGGGCGCGCACGTGGCGGCCGTCCAACTGCACCGATTTGCCGTTGCTCTCCATTTCCAGTTGCTGCAGGAAGGCGGGGAACAATTCGAGCGAGGTGGAGTACGGCGCCATGCAACTGGTCGGCATGCCGAAGAAGTTGCGGTACCAGATACCGAGCATGCCCAGCACCACCGGCATGTTCTGCGCCAGCGGCGCGCTGCTGAAATGCTCGTCCATGGCGCGGCCACCGATCAGCAGGTCCTCAAACGCATCGAAGCCTACCGCCAGCGCGATCGACAGCCCGACCGAGGACCACAGCGAGAAACGCCCGCCGATCCAGTCCCAGAATTCGAACATGTGCGCCGGGTCGATGCCGAAGGCGCGCACCGCCTCCACATTGGTCGACACCGCGGCAAAATGGCTGGCCAGCTGGTCCTGGGCCACGCCTTTGTCGAGGAACCACTGGCGCGCGCTGCAGGCGTTGGCCATGGTCTCGAGCGTGGTGAAGGTCTTGGAGCAGACGATCACCAGGGTCTGCTCGGGGTCGAGCCGGTCCAGGCACTCGGCCAGTTCGGTGCCGTCCACGTTGGAGACGAAATGCATGCGCGGGCCGTTGCCGGCCAGGTGCGAGAGCGCGCGGCACACCATGCGCGGGCCCAGGTCCGAGCCGCCGATGCCGATGTTGATGACGTCGGTGATGCGCTTGCCGGTGGCGCCGGTCCAGTCGCCGCTGCGCACGCGCTCCGAGAACACGCGCATGCGGTCCAGCACGGCGTGGATGGCGGGCATGACGGGCTTGCCGTCCACCTTGAACGTCGCGCCGGCGCCGGCGCGCAGCGCGATGTGCAGGACCGCGCGGTCCTCGGTGGCGTTGATGTGGTCACCGG
Source organism: Cupriavidus sp. CuC1 (assembly GCF_044627735.1). Lineage (NCBI taxonomy): Bacteria > Pseudomonadati > Pseudomonadota > Betaproteobacteria > Burkholderiales > Burkholderiaceae > Cupriavidus > Cupriavidus sp. CuC1. The sequence goes on from NZ_JBIUHC010000114.1 coordinate 29,715, forward strand.
CAAACATGGCATCGCGGCGCTTCGGCACGCCGGCTTCATCCGCCAGTTGCATCAGCAATGCCATGGTCTGCGGCGTGATGCGGTTCTTGGAGTAATCGAGGTACAGGCCTGCGGCTTCCAGCGAGAACTGCTCGACGCGTTGTTCTGCGGAGCCGGCGGCAAACCACTCGCGCATTGGCGTTTCGCGAATGGCGTCATGGTGTTGCAAAAGAGAGTGCCAGGCGTGGAGGTCTGTGGGCATGCGTGCGGGATTCTCTAAGGAAAGCAAGGTCAGCGAGGGCAGTCGGGACTGACCGTTTCAAGCTGAAGTCGGGCATTTCCGGACCGGCGGTCGCGGGCAGTTCGAGTATAACGCGACCGCACGCCCAGCTTCAGGATTTGGCGGCAATACATGGCATTCATGCCAATAAAGGCAACAATAACAGGGTGCGTTCGCGCCAGGTATCGGCGGTGTTCTGACACCTGGAACATGGCACCACCATCAGCCCGCCCGCCCAAGCCGGCGCGCGACCGCCCGCAGCGCCGACTCGCCCCCCGCCACGCACAGGCCACCCACGCAGATCACCGCCACGCCGAGCGCGGTGATCCAGTCCGGCAGCTGGCCGAACGCCAGGTAGCCGATGGTCGTCGCCGACAGGATCTGCAGGTAGAGGAAGGGGCTGAGAAATGACGCGTCGGCGTATTGGAACGCGCGAATCACAAAATAGTGGCCAATCGAGCCGGTGATGCCGGTGCTCAGCAGGAGCACGGCTTGCAGGGGCGTGGGTGCCGCTTCGAACCAGAAGAAGGGCACCAGCAGGGTGGTCAGGGCCGCGCCGGTCACACCGCTCTGGATCAAGGTGGTCATGGGTGCGTCATGCGCGGCAATGCGCCGCGTCAGCATCTGCATCAGCGCGAACACCAGTGCCGACAACAAGCCCAGCGCAATGCCGGCCCCGCTCAGCTCCCCGCCCGGGCGCACCACGATCAGCATGCCGACGAAGCCGATGGCCACGCCGCTCCAGCGGCTGACGCGCGCATGTGCGCTCGGGCGCTCGCCCAGCAGCCAGGGCGACAACGCCACCACGAACAGCGGCGCGCAGAAATTCAGCGCCGTGGCCTCGGCCAGCGGCATCAGCTTGAGCACGCTGAAGAACACCAGCGTCGAGACCAGCATCATCCCCCCGCGCATCCACTGCAGGCCCGGTTTCATGTGGCGCCATTGCTGGCGGAAGCGCGCCGGCCCCAGCAGCAGGAAAATGGCGACCACATGGCCCACATAACGTACCCAGGCCACGCCCACCACCGGCAGGCCCTGCTGGGTCAGCGTCTTGCTGCTGGCGTCCAGCAGGCTGAGGATCCATTGGCCGAGCACCAGCAGGGCAACGCCGGTGAGCAGCTGGCGCCGTGCCGGCGAGGCGTTGGCCGCCTGCAGGCGGGTGCTGCCATCGGTGGCCTTGTTCATGCTCGCTGCGCCCGCAGCAGGGCATTGAACAGGTCGCGCACCGGCAGGTAGAGCTCGCTTGCGGTCAGGCCCGCGGGGCCGGTGCCCTGCGCCACCAGGTGGTCGGCGGCGCGCCCGTGCAGCCAGACCGCGGCCTGCGCGGCCTGCAGCGCCGGCATGCCCTGGGCCAATAGCGCGCCGATCATGCCGGCCAGCACGTCGCCGGTGCCGGCGGTGGCCAGCCCGGCGTTGCCGGTGGGATTGATCGACAGTGACACGCTGGCGCCGGCATCCGGCGGCGACGCGATCACCGTGCCCGAGCCCTTGAGCACGACCACGGCCTGCCATTGGGCCGCGAGCGAGCGCGCCGCCGCCAGGCGGTCGCGCTGGATCTCGGCCACGCTGATGCCGGACAGGCGCGCGGCTTCGAGTGGATGCGGCGTCATCACGCGCACCGGCGGCCCGCCGGCAAGCATGGCGGCAAGCGCGGGATCCGCGGCCAGCAGGTTCAGCGCATCGGCATCGAGCACCAGCGCGGGCGGCTCGGTGGCGCCCGCGCTGGCATGCAGCAACTGCGCCAGCTGCTTGCGCGCCGCGGTGCCGGTGCCCATGCCCGGGCCGATCACCAGCGCGGACATGGCGGTCAGCTCGATATCCGCGATCGGGTGCAGCATCAGCTCCGGATGCACGAGGTCGAGCAGCGGCGCGGGCTGCGCCAGGAAGGCGATGTGCACGCGCCCGGCGCCCAGGTGCTGCGCGGCACGCGCGCCAAGCAGCGGCGCGCCGGTCATGCCGATGCCGCCGCCGACCACGGCCAGCGAGCCGAACGTGCCCTTGTTGGTGCCATGGCGCCGCGCGGGCAGCGCCGCGGCAAATGACGCCGGCACGTTCACCGTGGCGCAGGCTGGCTGGGCCGGCGGGTAGAACAGCCCGAGCGGGGCGATATCGACCTCGCCCGCGCAATCGCGCCCGTCGAGCGTCAGCAGGCCCGGCTTGGCGCCGATGAAGGTGAGGGTGCGCAAGGCGCGCACCGCCGGCGCGCCGGCGCCGGTGTCGGCGAACAGCCCGCTCGGGATGTCGAGCGCGAACACCGGCAGCCGGGACTCGGCCAGGTGCGCGATCCACTGCGCGGTGAAGCCATCGGCGGCGCGATTCAGGCCAATGCCGAACAAACCGTCGACCAGCGCGCAAGTCTGCGGCGGAAACGGCGGCAGGCCGCCATGGCAGGCGGACTCGGCCACGGCCTGCAGCGCCACGCCGGCCGAGCGCGCCTCCTGCCACGCACGCCCGGCGTCGGCGGGCAGGCGATCGGGCTCGGCCGTCAGCCATAC